>DATEAK010000276.1:0-14234 GCA_035288405.1 bacterium
ACAAGCTCCGCCACCTGCTCGTACGAGACTCCTCCTCTCTCTCGGGCCGGTCGTTTCGTCATTGCCATGACGAATGCTTTTTCAACCCCTCCCTCGTCCATTTCGCGGATGGACTCTTCGGGACTCACGACGGTACTGAACGCTTCCGCCCCAAAAAGACGGTCCAGTCCGCCCCTCTGAATCGGGCTCCATTGCGCATGTTCGGCGCCCAGGTGGCGGAGATCGGTCGCAACATCGATTGCCAGGAGGTCGCTCATGATGTTTGGTCCTCCCTCTCGTTAAGATTCCCGGCTGTGCAGCCCCACAGTAGCCGTCCCTGTGACGGTAGTTTCCTTGCGCTGGTTTTCCGTCCACAGCTCGCAGTCGACCAGGCACTCGCTGCCCTCTTTGCGTTTGCCTGTAATCCGTCCGCGACACCAGGTCGTATCTCCGAACAGGTTGGGACGCTCGATCTTCACCTGGAGACGTTTGAGAAACCCGTCATCCCCCATCCAATTCGTCAGGAGGTGGCCCATCCAACTGATGCGTTGGTGGCCCACATCGTAGGCCCCGGGCATGCCGATGATTTCCCGGGCGACCCTCTCATCCAGGTGCCCCACGGCAGCGTTGATGAGTTCGCCCTGGGCGTTGCGGTAAAACATCTTGTCGCCCTTATAGGGATCCAGATAGGATCGCTCCAGAGCCTTGAAGGGCGTAGGATAACCGAGGCCCGCCATGTAACAAACCATGTCCACGAGGTTCAGGGGACCTTTGACCACGGGAGTGATCAGGTCCCCCGCATTCACCTCTTCCCAGAATCGGGTCTTGGATCCTCTCATTTCTTCGCGCAGAACGTCCTGGCGAATAGCTTCCAGTTGTTCCTCGGTGTAGGTCTGTCTGCGCGCCTCCTGGCGCATATGACCCTCGGCTCCAACCCGGGGAATGCGGAGTGTGCGTCCCAAAGCACGGGCAAGGAGCTTGCCGTCCTGCCGGGTGTAGGTAACTTCCCCCACCTGAATCAGGAAACGTTCCACTTTTTTCCCGCGATGTTCCTCTACGTCTACGATCCGCACGCATGGGGTAATGCCGTCACCGGCACGCGCCACATCGTAAAAAGTCCAATCGGTTCCTCCGAAGATGAGCTGGATGCCTCCGAGCCCGGGGGCTACGATCGTCGTGTCAACGGTGTGCAGGAAAGTGGGCGGGGCAATCGTGCAGCCGTAAGGGCTTTTCTTGCCGTAATCCCGGCTGCACCAGAGAGGATTTTCGTCTCCGATTCCGTGGGCGTAGTGACGGATCGCGTCTTGACTCGCCTCCTCGTTCCATTGGTTTCCGGGTTTCGCTCGCACCACTTCCTGACCGATCATGGCGCGGGCTTCCTGAACCAGCTCGTCCGTCAAGGGAATTGGCTGGACACCTGACATCACTTGGTTCCTCCGGTTGGGGTTAAACTTTTTGTTGCGGGGTTGAAAGCGGGGAAAACGAGCTTCTTGCCCGGGAATCCTATTTTCTGCGACAACTCGAGAGCCGCGCAAACAGCCGCCTGCCCGAGGGACTCGAAATCGCCGTCGAGGAACTGAGCAGCCGGCCTTCCAATGCCGATGGCACCCATCACCGCGCCGGATTGATCCAGCACCGGAGCAGCCACTGCCCTCACACCCGGAAGGGATTCGTTCCTGTTCGTGGCGTAACCTCTCCGGCGCACCCGTTCCAATTCTTGCAGAAGGAGCTTCGTGGAAACGATGGTCTCACGTGTGAAGGGACGAAGCGGGGATTTCTTCAGGAGCACTTTCACCTCAGCACCACTACATCCGGCCAGTAGAGCCTTTCCAATCGCGCCATAATGAATCGGACGCTGGTCCCCTTCGATGATGATCAGACGGACCTGGTCGGGGCTTTCAACGGCAGCCACGGTCACCTGGGTCAATTCCTCTCGATCGGCGACTCGGAAGAACACAGTGGCGCGATGGCGGGCGGCCACGGGCTTCAGGACGGGATTGGCCAGGTCACAGAGGTACTGAAAGTTGCGGACTCGCCTGCCCAGCTCGAACAGCTTGAGACCCAGGCAATACTTTCCGTTCGGTTCCTGTTGTTCCAGAAAGTGTCGCCCCACGAGCGTACGCAGCGCTTTGTGCGCTCGGCTCTTGTGCAGCCCAAGACGACGGCTGATTTCGGTGACGCCCAGCTCTTTCTCGGGCCCGAGAAAGCATTCGAGGATGCGAAGGCCCACATCGAGCCCTTGGGCTAGATAAAGGGTCGTCTTCCGGCGACGAGGCGGTGAAGAAGTTGGCACTGAGTCCGTCCCCTCCGGGGGTAGAGAGTATAAGTGCAACTGCGATCCCATCTGTTCTTGTATGGGAAAGCGAGTTTCGAGTTTAATCTTCTTGGCGCTGGATTGTAAACGGAAAAATTCAATGCCCCAACCCTATCCCAGAGGGAGAGGGAGAATCCATGTCCTGTCAAAATACGAGTCATGGCCGCGGGCTCCTTGCGGTGGCATTTGTCGCAGTTCTCCTGGACGTTGTGGCCACCGAAACGGCGGCACATAGTTCCTCCGCGGAAGGCCGCGGTAATCAGCCTTGACATTGCGCGGGCAAGGAAATAGAGTTGTTTCAAAGGATTATGTTCGCGGATTGTTCCTGGTTGGAATGTGGGAACCGACGGCTGCGGGAATCGTGTTGGGAAGTGATCATCACTACGGGGGATGCTTGTTGTGGCAAGATCCAGGCAAGTGAAGAGTAGCCGGCCTCTCAAAGGGATTCTTCGGGAGCTTGCGCAGGCACTAAAAGACCGATACGGGGAGAAATTTGTGGGTCTCTGGCTCTATGGATCCCAGGCCCGCGGTCAGGCCCACGACCAATCAGACGTCGACCTTTTGTTGCTCCTGCGGGGAGAAGTCCGACCCTCAAAAGAAATTGACCGGATTGCCGACCTGCTGGCCGATTTTAACCTGCGGTACGGAGAACTCCTGTCGGTTCTCCCTGTACATGAGCAGACTTTCAAGAACGGCGACGGCCCTTTCTGGCGCAACGTGCGCCGGGAAGGCAAGGCCGCATGATTGAACGGGAAGGCTTGATCCACAAGGCCCGGCGCTTCCTAATGAAGAAAGTACCGCCTAACGGAGCCCGGAGGAAAGATAACGGGATGCGTGCCGAATATGATTTCGCAGGCGGAATGCGCGGCAAGCACCATCGGGCCATGCAAGCCGGATATACAGTTACGATTCATCAGGCGGATGGTACATCCGTCACTGAGGAGGTAAGACCTAAGGAAGGCGTAGTCATCCTAGCGCCAGATGTACGGGAGTACTTCCCGGACGCTGAGTCGGTGAACACAGCTTTGCGCTTGCTCATTAGGCTCATTCCTGACGAGCGTACCTCCGCTGCGAAAAGGGCGAAGAGTCGCGACGCGAGACGCCCGGATGCCTTCCCCGGTGGCCGGAAATCGACCACGAAGAGGAGATAAGGGTAAATTGACTTCCGACTTATTTTCCAGGTCCAGGGGCTGGGTCAAAGGCCCTCGGTGAGATAGTGGAGGAGGACAATGCCGAAGATTGAGGTAAACGAGGAGCAAATTCTGATTGCCCTGGAGCAGCTTTCTCCGGCGGCCAGACGGGTCGCACTCGGCAAGCTGATTGGCGGCCTGGAAAGGCTCGACCGTCTGGTGGACCGAAACCGGGAAAAGATCGAGAGCATCTGTCGCGACCGAGGACTGGACTTTTCCCGACTCACGGAAGAAGAGCGCGAGGCACTGGTGGATGAGATTCTCCATACAGGTGCCTAGGTGAAGGTTGTCCTGGACACCAACATCAATAAATTCCTCGAAACAGCTCAGGTCTCCGGCGCCACTTATATTATCTCTGGCGATCACCACCTTCTGAGTCTGGGAACATTTGCTAACATTTCTGTGATTCGAGCCCGCGCCTTTCTTGACACACTTGGTCCCAACGAGTAGAGGTTGCACAGAAGTATTTGCGGGTTCTTGATAAACTGGTGCGGGCGTACGGTCGGGCAAACCTGTCCATAACCGTCGATGGTGGAAAGTTTCGACAGTGAAACACCTTCCCTTTGGCCTCTTTCCTGGGGCAGGAGGAAAGGCTTCAGGAAAAGCAGACGGGTGAAGCGGTCTAGCTCGCTGATTTGTTCCCGGCTGCCGGGGCCATGGCTGTGGGCTGCTTGCGGTGACACTTCTGGCAGTTTTCCTGGGTATTGTGGCAGCTTGCACATGCCTCCATGGAAGGCCGGTTCGTCGGTGTGATGCGGGCGTCGTGGGCGATGTTCACGTGACATTGCACGCAGGCGACTCCCATGTCGCCGGCGTGAAGCTTGTGAGGAATCTTGATCCCCTACACGTTGACTCGCATGATTCTGGGCTCGCCGTTTCCCACTTCCTTGTGGCAACTGCGGCACTTCTTGTCCACGTCACCGGGATCCGCTGAGAAGCTCTGCGGGAAACCTTGAGCAATGGGAAACTTGGCCTTGCCGTGGCAGCCGATGCAGGGAATTTTGGAGGTGTGCCCTGTAGCGGAGACTGCAAGAGGTGTGGCCCCCTGACCGTGGCAGGTCAGGCAAAAGCTCGGATTGCCGGAGGAGTAGCGGATCAGAGACAGAGTTCCCACGATACTGAGAACGATCGCAGCCACGCCTCCTAGGAGGATGGGGCCGCGCCAGCGATGAGGGATGCGGATCCCGGGATTCATTATTGTTTTCCTCCTTACACCTTGGCTACTTCGACTTCAGTTTCCATCCAGGCGTATTCCTGGCTCACCGGATCTTCCTTTTTCGGAACGATGGCGTTTAGATAAATTCCGCTGCCTTGTCCCTCCCACCAGACCAGGAGGGTGTCGGGATCACTGCTCTTGAAGCTCTTGCCCCGGGCAATGCGGCCGTGCCCCCAGTGCCCGAAGCCTTCCGCACAGGCCACCACCTGAGGGTGAACTCCCTGGCTGATCCGTACTTTCTGCGTGACGGTGCCGTTCGCAGTTTTCAGGCGCACCTGATCCCCCTCCCGCACATGCAGAGCTGCGGCGGTTTCAGGATGGAGCCACAGGGGGTTGTCATGCTGGATCTCGGCGAGCCACTTGCAGGCCGCGGTGCGAGACCCTCCGCGCACGGTGCCCTTGAAAGTGGCGAGCATGAGCCGGCCGTTCGTGCGCCCGTTTTTTTCGGGCTCATAGCTCGGCAATCCTGCGAATCCCTGGCGGTGCATGGCCTCGGAGTAAACTTCAAAGCGGCGAGAGGCGGTCTTGAACCCTTTTCCCCGATACTGCCGGAATCGGGGCTTTGCTTTTTCGTTAAACCATACCCCTTTTTTCTTGAGGGCTTCAAACCCTCCGGCCCCGGCCAGTCCGTCGATCTTCGGGGCCACCTTTTCCAGGTAGTCTTCAAAACTCCGGTAGGGGAAGAACGGTTCGACTCCGGGGATTCGGCGCGCCAGATCCAGGCACACCTCGGTAAATGGTTTTACCTTGGGGGGAGGCGTGACGAGGGGTTGCCGCAAACTCACGTACGGTACGTGTTCGAAGCTGGGGCCTGACTCCAGATCCCAACGCTCGAGATAGGTGGCGTCGGGCAGGACCAAGTCGCACAAGATTGCGGTCTCGCTCATGAAGGTGTCCACTGCCACCGAGTAGGGAATGAGCCGCTCGTCCTTGAAGACTTGAGTGATGGACCCCGAGTCCGGGGAAGCGTAAACGGGGTTGGCGGTGTAGGCCAGGTAAATTCCAACTTTGATTTTTCGGCGGGCAATGTCCGAGAACAGGTTGTTGTGGTGGAAGGGAGAAGCCTGGCTTACCTTGGGAGGCACCGGTGTCAGGTCCGGGATCGCAGCTCGCCGAGGGAAACAGGGACCGCCGGGCACGTCGACGTTTCCGATCACGGCGTTCAGAAGCGCAACGCAGCGCTCGTTCTGTGTTCCCTGCTGCCGCATGGAAACTCCGCGACCCGTGAGTGTGGTCGCCGGCTTCGTGGTTGCAAACTCGCGGGCCAGCCTCCGGATCACTGCTGCCGGCACCCCGCTTACCTTCTGGGCGGCTTCGGGCGTGTAGGGATCCAGGTGGCGGCGCATGTGAACCAGGGGGAAGTTCGTCCACTCTTCTAGAAACTGCCGGTCGTGGAGTCCTTCCTCGATGATGGTGCGGGCCATGGCCATGGCCACGAACCCGTCCGTTCCCGGAGTGATCGGGTACCACTCATCGCTGCGCCCCGAGGTGTTCGAGATGCGCACGTCGAAGGTGACCAGGCGGGCGCCGTTCATGCGAGCCTCGTTGAGGCGCTGGATGAGAGGCAGATGGAAGAGATAGGCCTCGTAAGGATTGCCGCCGAAGTTGAGGATGTATTTGCTACGGGAGATGTCGGGAATCAGCACATCCTCGCCGTAGGTGAGAAGAGAGGCTGTCTCCCGACTGGCGCCGCCCAGGGAAGTCTCCAGTGTGTCCGAGGAAGTTCCATAGGCATGCAGGAAGCGCCGCACGAAGTTCAGCGTGGCGTTCTCCTTGGACTTGAAGTTTCCCTGGAAGATGAAGCGGTCCGCCTGTCCTTTCGCCTTGAGCTCCTGCAGCTTGGTCGAGAGTTCCTGAATCGCCTGATCCCAGGAGATCTGTTCCCAGCGCATCTCCCCGCGCTTGCCCGTGCGCTTGAGGGGGAACAGGAGGCGATCCGGATTGTTCACCAGGTTGGTGCCCGCCTGGCCCCGGGCGCAGAGTTTGCCCCGATTATTGGGATGCAGGGGATTACCCTCGATTTTCACCAGCCGCCCTGAGTTAGTATCCACGTAACCCAGGATGCCGCAGCCTGCCGCGCACTGAAAGCAGGTACTGGGGATGGCGACCCGGGCTTTGCCGGTGGTACGTGATACTTCCTCTCCTCCCGGTTTGAGCTCCTGGCCGAGACCGGGCAGGGGAAGCATCTCCCCCAGGGCCAGAATTCCCGCCCCGCCGATTCCAAACTTAAGAAACCTTCTGCGATCAATCATCGTTATTCACTCGCTGAATGGCTGCCGTTGGCGTCCGGCTTTTCACCGTTGCCGCTGTTGCTGTTCGTAATCTTGTTGAGCGCGGTCACGCCCATGAGAGCTCCCAGCCCCATGGTTTCGACGGCCGAGCTCGGTACGATGACCATGGAGCCCCTCTCCTTGAGGCCTTCGTAGAGCATGTTCATGGCTCGCAGGTGAAGGGCCGTGGGATTATCCTTGTAGGATTCGGCTGCCTCGGCGAACATCTGGGCAATCTGAGTCTCCGATCGTCCGAGGATCACTCGGGCCTGACGCTCTCTCTCTGCCTGGGCCTGGATCGACAGGGCGTCCTGGAGAGAGGCCGGGATGATCACGTCCCGGATCTCCACGGAAAGAACCTGAAGGCCCCAGCCGTCGGTGCGCTTGTCAATGAGGTTCTTGATCTGCTCGTCGATATTCTCACGCCCCACGAGCATATCGGAGAGCTCGCTCTTGCCGATCACATCCCGCAGAGCCGTCTGGGATGCCCAGCTGATCACGTCGTAGTAGTCGGTGACTTCCAGTGCCGCTTTTTCAGGGTTGACGACTTTCCAGAAGCAGACGGCGTCCACGTCTACGGGGACGTTGTCTTTGGTCAAGGTTTCCTCGGCCCGGAAGCCGGTAGCGGTTAGCCGCAGGTCGATCCAGTAGGGAATCGTGTCAATCAGGGGGAAGATGAAAAAGAGGCCCGGGCCCGCCATCCTATGGAATTTCCCCAAGCGCAGGACGATGGCGCGCTCCCACTGAGTCGCGACCTTCAGAGCCAGAAGGATAAACACGCCCACCGCCAGCAGAATCCCAGTAGGAATCGGGTTGTTTGTCAGGACGAAGGCCCCTACTCCGAACAGGGCGCACGCCACAAACAAGGTGGCCGAGAGGAGATTCGGGCGCAGCGTACCGGCCCGGATCTTCTGGGCCTCGAACTCATCCTGCTGTCTTTTGGCGGCGCGCCGGATCTCTTGCTTGGTACTCGGTTCCATCATTCAGTTCCTCCTTGCGTGGTTACCAGTTTAGTGTTGGGGAATTGCCTGTCCGCCGATTACCATGGTGTAGCGCATCGCGAAGATTCCGAGCATGACTAGAACCGAGGCCACCGAGATCCCAAAGGGGGTCCGGGTGATGCGGTTGCTCAAGAGGGCAAGGGGGACCAGCGCCCCCAGGAGGATCTCTCCTCCCAGGAAGATATTTCGGAAGGCCCCTGTGAGGATGAGTTGTGCGGCCTCGTACGCTTCGTCGTGGGAGTTCAAGAGGACGAGAATGTCCGTGCCGATCAGGGAGAGATCCGCAACGATGGATACGATCAGCATGACCACCAGGCCGTTGATGAGGTCCATGTTAATCTTGCGCTCGGCGCTGAAGAATTTGTCCCGGGCGATTGCGATCAGAATCATCATGGCGATTCCGGAAACCATGGCCGAAGCCAGAAAGATGAAGGGCATCAACGCCGTGTTCCACAAAATGCGCGCCTTGGCCAGAGCCAGGATGAACCCCGTGTAGCCGTGCACCGACAGGGCGAGCGGGATGCCGATCAAGCCGAAGATCTTTGTGAGCTTGGCTTTTCCCATAAACATGAAAGTTCCGTAGATCATGCAGTTGATCGGGTACAGGGTGAGAAGAAACGAACCGTAAGAAATGGCCGAAGTTGGGTTGATGTAGTAGAAGAGTTCCCAGAAGCGCCAGGGCTGCTCCAGGTCGATCATCAAGTTCAAGGGCGCCACGATAAGGAGCAGGATAGCCACGACGACGCCGATCTTCCCCAGGGGCTTGTAGCGGATCATGCCGAAGCCGTAAGCCAGTGTGGACAGGATGAAGGAACCGGCGCTGAGTCCCGTGAGATAGAAATAAACGGCAATGGGGATCCCCAGAGCCTCTCCGTAAGCGACGTTGTAAATGGTCGTAACTTCAGTCATCTTAGGCTTCCTCTACCCTTGTTTTGGCGGCCATCTCATCGAGGCCGATATAGAAAACTCGGGGCTCGGTCCCCTTCTCGGGCTTGAGAACCTGGATTGCGTTGGTGGCGATGAGACGGGAGATTTCGCTTTCGGGGTCGTTCACGTCTCCAAACACGCGGGCCCCGCCGGGACAGGTGTTGACACAAGACGGCACCAGCCCGGCGTCCACCCGGTGAAAGCAGAAGGTGCATTTCTGCACGATTTTCTTGACGGGGTTCACGTGCCGGGCGTCGTAAGGACAGGCGGCCATGCAATACTTGCAGCCGATGCAGCGGTGCTCGTCGATCATGACGATGCCGTCGGGCCTGCGGTAGGTCGCTTTCACGGGGCACACGCTCAGGCAAGCGGGACGCTCGCAGTTGTTGCACAGGCTGGGGATGAAGACACGCCGTACGTTGGGGTAAGACCCTTTCTCTACGGTCTTGACCCAGGTCCGGTAGACTCCGAGGGGAACATCGTTTTCACTCTTGCAGGCAACGGCGCAGGAGTGACAGCCCAGGCAGCGCCTCAAGTCAATGAGCATGGCGTAGCGTTTGCTTTTTTTTTGGGAACCATTCCCTTTCACGATTACTTCCCTTTTTCAGAAAGGTTTTTCCCCTGCGCGCCAAAGGCGTGCCAGCTCCAGGCGGCAAACAGCGCCACCGCAAACAAAATTCCGCCGAACGTCAAAAAGATCTTAAACCAGGTCACTGGTTCCTCCTTTCATGGCCTTCGCGTTACCCTGAGTTCGGGGGGGTGCCCTCAGAGGAAAAGAATTGCTGTACCGTCCTGAGCCCGATGAGGAGAGGAGTGGGCTCGGAGGACGCTGCGGGATCGAGGTTCTTCTCTGGGTCGAACCTCTCCAGGGATCTGTTGACGAGATGTTTGGTGATGGCTCCCACGGCCAGCGCTACTAGAGAGCCTACGGCCAGCCAGAAGAGGCAGGCCACGGCCACTGCGAGGGCCATGCCGCCGACTACGAAGAGGGTGACGACTCCGCGCTCCGGCAGGGGAGAACCCATGATACTCACTGCCGAGATCAAGCCGAAAGAGCCCCCATAAAATATTCCCCAGGGAACTCCCACGAACAGAAAAACTGCGGCACCGGCAACAGCGCCGACTTTCAGTTGGAGTCGCAGTGCTCGTCGTGTCATGGCCCTCTCCTATTTTTGTACGCCCCCCTCCAGGGCCCGCAAAATCTGCCGCGGCTGGAAGGGCTCGAGAAAGCAAGGGAAGAAATCGACTTGCTCTCTTTCGCCACCGCAAAGCTCCGACTCATCTCCCACGGTTAGAATCACTCTGACCCCGGGATTGAGTCGGCGCACGATGGAAGCCACTTCGTATCCGGAAAGATCCCGAAGCTTCCCCTTGATGATGACTGCGTCCACCCCTCCGTTGAGCACCATGGAGACGGCCTTTCGGCCCTGGCGGGTTCGGGAAACCCGGTAGCCTTCCTCCTCGAGGAAATCCGTAAGGGACTCGCACTGGTCCTGTTCGTCGTGAACGAGAAGAATGCGCCGAACCTCGGGCCTTTCCGTGTCTCCGTTGCCCCTGGAGAAGAACTTTTTCCCAAGGAGATCCATCAATCCGTTCATCGGTGGTTCCTCTGTTAGTGTTGCCATGGAGAAGTGCAGGTTGTGTGCCACAGCGCCGACACACCGGCAACGCCTTAGCAGGCCGCTGAAAAAGTCTCGTGGTTCGACAGGCTCACCACGAACGGTTAAGTACTAATGTTTTCAATAGCAGTCCCGTTCGGCCTGAGCTTGTCGAAGGCCAAATGGAGGGCGTTAGATTTGCTGGAAGATTTGAGGGTCTGAGGAGTGTTCAGGAAGTTCGGAAAGGAGGGGAGAAAAAAAGTGAAACGAAGTTTTGCAAAGGATCATTTCATTCTTTAATGTCTTTCTGGCTCTCCTCAATCTTGCGCCAGAGGGTCACGGTGCTGATTCCGAGGATCTCAGAAGCCTTTTTGCGGTTCCAGCGGGTGGCCTGCAGAACTTCCAAAATGTAGTCTTGCTCGATCTTCTTGAGGGAAGGGTATTGATCAACCCCCTTGGCGTCATTTATAGCAACAGATGAGGCGGGTACCGCTTCGCTGTTGAGCTGGCTGAAGCTGTCTATGGTGATTATCTCTGCTTCGGTGAGGATCACGGCGCGCTCGACGGCGTTTTCCAGCTCCCGGACATTTCCAGGCCACGGGTAGCTCTCCAGGAGAGCACGAGCTCCAGGGGTGAACCCCCTCACCCGTTTCTTCAAATCCGCGTTATACTTCGCGAGAAAGTAGTCGGCCAGCAGAGGAATATCTCCCGGTCGTTCACGCAAGGGAGGAAGCATGATCGGCATCACATTCAGCCGGTAGTAGAGATCCTCGCGAAAGGTGCCGCGGCGGATGGCATCCTTCAGATCCCGATTCGTGGCCGCCACGATGCGCACATCTACGAAGACCTTGCGCTCGCTTCCCACGGGCTGGATCTCTCTCTCCTGCAAGGCTCGCATGAGCTTGGCCTGGAGATCAACGCTCATGTCCCCTACCTCGTCCAGGAACAAAGTTCCGCCGTCGGCGAGCTCGAAGAGCCCTTTCTTACGGCGCAGGGCTCCGGTAAAGGCGCCCTTCTCATGGCCAAAGAGCTCGCTTTCCAGGAGATCCGCGGGGATGGCGGCGCAATTGACCACCACCAACTGGCCGTTGGCACGGCTGCTCTTCTGATGAACCTGCCGGGCCACGAGCTCCTTGCCCGTTCCCGTTTCCCCCAGGATCAGCACCGTGGAATCAGTGACGGCCACCTTGTCGATGAGCTGGCATACTTTCTGAATGGGGTCACTCTCGCCGATGATTTTTCCGGCGCTCACGGAACGGCGCAGGGCTTCCTTGAGGGCCCGGTTTTCCTGGAGGAGGTGCTGGCGCTCCAGGGCATTTTTGATCACCAGGCGCAGCTCGTCGGGGGTGAAGGGCTTGGGAACGTAGTCTACAGCCCCCTCCCGCATGGATTCCACCGCCGTGTCCACGTCGGCGTAACCCGTGATCATGATGACCGCCAGTTGGGAATCGATTTTGTGAAGGGATCGCAGGAGCTCGATGCCGCTCATCTTGGGCATCTTGATGTCGGCCACGATGATATCGAAAGCGTCGGTCCGAAAGCGCTCAAGGGCTTCGAAGCCGTTGCTGCAGGTCACGACCTCGTAATTTTCTTTCTTGAGGGCTTGGGTGCAGGCGTCCCGTGTGTCTTCCTCGTCGTCCACGATCAGGATGCGCTTGCGGGGCAGTTCCATAAACCCTTTCCCTCTATGCAGACACCGCAGCCACGCCGGCCTGCACCGGAAGGCGAAAGATCAGAGCCGTCCCTCCTTCACCGTTGCCGCTCTCAATCCAGATGTTTCCCCCGTGCCTCTGGATGATCCCGTAACAGATGGAGAGACCGAGTCCCGTCCCTTTATCTTTGGTCGTGTAAAAGGGCTCGAAAACTTTGGAGTGCAGTGCCTTGGGAATGCCGGGCCCGTTGTCTTTTACCGTCACAACGACCCAGTCTAGATCGAGTGCCCGGGTAATGACCTCGATCCGTCCTCCGGCATGAAATGCCTGGACGGAGTTCTGCATGACGTTCACCAGAACCTGCTGGATCTGACTGCGGTCGCAGATAACCCGGGGAAGATCGGGTTCCAAGTGCAAGTGACACTCTACATTATTAATACGGATCTCGTTGGCCAAAATGCTATTGGCGGCCAGGACGATCTGATTCATATCGTTGGGTTCCATGTCCGTGTTGGTGCTGCGAGTGTAGTCCAGCAGATCCGAGACGATCTTCTTGCTGCGCACCACGTTGTCCACGATCTTGCGGATGTTCTTGTAATGAGGATCCTCGGGGGCGGTTTCCTCCAGGACGAGCTTGGAATAGAGGAGGATGTTTCCCAAGGGATTGTTGATCTCATGAGCCACGCCGGCGGCGAGCTGCCCCGTGGCTGCCAGGCGCTCGGAGTGGATGAGCTGCTTTTGCAGTGATTCCCGGCTCTTCTCCTCGGTGAGATCGTGGGTAATATCCACATAGGCCAGGGTGTGGTCGTGCTCGTCTCGCAGGCTGCTGATGTTGACAAAAGCAGGGAAAGTTTTACCGTTCTTGCGCAGAAGCTGAATCTCGCTCCGGTAGGATCCTTCCAGTTCAACGGCATTCCAGACTCGACGCTGCGTCTCTCCCAGGAGGGAGTAAGGCTCACCGGTTAGTTCCATAGCACCGTAGCCGAGCATCTCCTCGGCGCCGTGACTGAAGAAAAGGATGGTGCCGTTGGGATCTATGACGATGATGGACTCGCGCACGTTGCCAAGCACCCGCTCCAGGAGTTCCTTTTTGTCCCGAATCTCGATGGAGCGTTTGAGGGCGTCGGCCATCTCGTTGAAGGATTGGGCCAGAACTCCGATCTCGTCTTCTCCTTCGCCCAGAACTTTCCTGTCGAAATCCCCCTTGCTGAAGAACTTCGTCAAGTCCACGAGCTTTTTCAGGCGGTTGATCACCAGGCGGTTCAACAGGAGACTCAGGACGATGACCGCGGTGATGATCATGAGTCCCATGGAGTAGAGAACCTCTCTGAATTTCGTGGCGATTTGCTTCTCAATGTCGGTCATGGAGAAGTCGGTGATGAGGACCCCGTTGATCTTGGTCAGGGGACTGTGACAGCCGTAGCACTCGGGTTCGTTGAAGATGGGGTTCACGTTGCGGAAGATTTGCTCGCCGTTCTCTTCCTTATATATGACGGTCTTGTTACGCACTTCGGGGCTATACCGGTGGCAGATCTGGCAGGTGTAATCGTTCTGATTGAGGATCTCACCGACCCGTCTCATCTCCGGGGACATCTTGATCTCCCCGCGCTTGTCCACCAGGAAAATGTTGTCTACCCCCTTCTGCTTGCCGACGGTTTCGATGATGTAGCGGGCCTCCTCCAGATCGCGGTTGATCATGGCGTGCTTGAGGCTCCCCTTGATGACGTCGCTTAAGTAATGGGTGCTGGAATCCCGCAGGTTTTCGATGAGGTCGTGGCGAAAGCGGAACACCTGGTAGCTGTAGAAGACCGACATGATGGCCACGATGGCCACCACGATCCCCACAGTTGCCTTGAAGCGTAAGCTTTGATGAAACCTCTTGATCCTCAAAGGCCAACCTATGGATGCAGAACGAACTTCGAACGGTTGACCCCTCCCAATGGGGAATACATGTAGTCTCTTTGGGGACAAATGGCAACTAAGGTAATTGCACTACGCGCTGGGGTCCGGCCGGAGAGGGGATTGTGGCCGGGGGTTAAATCAGTGATTTCCCCCCCTCCCCCCGTTCTCCCTGAGCCAGTCGAAGG
>DATEAK010000277.1:0-6974 GCA_035288405.1 bacterium
TCGCCGCGGAGCCCACGGAGTTTAAAGTGGGGATTTCCGCTCAGGTGGTGACGGTGTTTCCCCTGTGGATGGCCGATGCCGGAGGGTTTTACAGGAAGCAGGGGCTGAAAGTACCGATTGTGAATATGGAGGGGGGGACGCGCGGTATCCAGGTGCTCCTGTCGGGGGATATACAGGCGATGCATGTGGGGCTGGCGCCCGTCGTGCAGGCCAATCGGCAAGGGGCGGATCTGCGTCTGGTCTCTTCGACGAGCAACACGATCCCGTTCACGATTTTTTCTCCTCCCAATGTGAAAACAGGCGCGGATATCAAAGGGGGAAAGGTCGGCATCAGCACCTTCGGTTCGGAGAGCGATATCGCCGTCACCCTGGCTCTCAAGCAGTTGGGTTTGACCCGGAAGGATGTGAGCATCGTGCAGATCGGCGGAACCTCTCAACGGCTGGCCGCCTTGCTGTCCGGTCAGGTGAAGGCCGTGCCGCTGCTGGACCCCGCCACCACCACGGCACGAGAACAGGGACTCAATCCGCTGGTGGATCTCGCCGCCGCCAAGGTGCCCTGGGTATTTGATTCCATCGTGGTGAAACGAAGTTATCTGGAGGGTCAGCGGGAGACCCTTACGCGATTTCTCAAGGCGTACATTGAAGCTGCTTACCTGGCCCTGTCCGATGAGAAGCGTGCCAAAGAGGTGATCGGCCAGCAGTTCAAGACCAAGGATGTCAAGGTGATTAACGCCACCTACAATGACTTCAAGCGTCTGATGCCCCTCGATGCGGAGCCGTCCCGGGCAGGAGCCCTGAACGTAATCGAGCAGCTCGAGTCCATCGGCATTCCGGTGGGGAGCAAGAACGTCGATGATTATCTGGATGTCCGCATCATCGAGAATCTAAAAAAGGAAGGGTTCTTCAGCGCGCTCAAGCAACAGTACGGCATTCAGTAATTCTCGTACCTATCAAGGTATGCGCCCACTTGAGCGCAGGACGCCGGGCTAAGGAACGAGGATTTAGTCCGGCATTAGTCCAGGGCGCCGATGTCTTCCATCTCCACGGGATAGAAACGGCGAGCCGGCTCGGCCTGGGGATGAGTCGTGAAGAACCCACGGGCCTTTTGGATATAGTCGATCCATTCGGCGGGGACTTCGTCCTCGGGGTAAATCCCTCCCATAAGGCAGGCCTCACGGCATAGGTCGCAGTCCGTGCAATCCTCAGGATGGATGTAGAACTGGTCTTTCCCCCGGTAAATGCAGTTCTCCGGGCAAACCTCCACGCAACTACCGTCCAGGATTCCCTCGCAAGGCTCACAGATGACGTAGGCCATTTCCGTCCTCCCGTGTGCTTCGACTCCCCCTTTTTTTCAATATGAGGAAAAGAGGAGAAAAAATCAATGAGGCAAGTTTTCTAGACCGCTCGCGCGGTTCTGCGGAGGCATCCCCGCTGCCACCCGCGGGCTGAAACTTCCTTGAGGTGAAAGCCGATTGTGCCGTTTGCCGTGTAGCAGTATAATCCCGCCCACGCCGGATCAGGACTCCGAAGTACATTGTTTCAGGAGACCGTGAGCTTCCGCTGCCTCCGTTCCGTGGGAGAGAAGAAGAATTGAATGCCATCGACCTGGAAGTCATCTACCAATCGACGCTGCAAATTGCCCGCGAGCTGACACTGAACATGCTGCGCACGGGCTACTCGACCATCATCAAAGAAAGCCAGGATTTCACCTTTGCGATTTTCGACGCGCGTGGGCGCATGGTGGCGCAAGGGATACCGCAGCCCTTGCACATCGGCCCTCTGGCCGCCCAGATCCAGGAAATCCGCCGGGTTTACCGGGGGAAGATCGAACCGGGAGACACGTTTATCGTAAATCATCCATACCGGGCCTGTCAGAATCATGCCACGGACATCACCATCATTTCCCCCATGTTTGTCGGAGAGCGACTCACGGGGTTCATCGGCAACATTGCCCATAAACCCGATCTGGGAGGAAAGGTTCCCGGTACGAACAGCGGTGATGCAACCGATCTGTTTCAAGAGGGACTCCTGATTCCGCCCTTAAAGCTTCTGCGCCGAGGGGAACTCAGCACGGATCTCTATGAGATGATCTGTGCGAATACCCGCACGCCGCAAGTTACCTGGGGAGACATCAATGCCCAGGCCAACACGAACGTCTACGGCCTGGAGACGTTCGCCGAGCTCTTCGGCAAGTACGGAGTGGACAAGGTCCTTTCCTGCTGGGAGCGCTGGATGGAGATCTGTGAGGCCGAACTGCGCAAGGAAATTGCCAAGGTTCCTGATGGCCTCTACGGTCCCGAGACCGATTATATCGACGACGATGGTGTGGATCTGGATCGGCCTTACCGGATCACTGCTTCCCTGGAGGTGAAAGGGGACACGCTTCATTTCATCCTGGACAGCGACCCACAAGCTCGCGGCCCCATCAACCTGCGCCCCTGCGTCTCCCGAAACTTCATCGAGTGCTGCGTCAAAATGATTTTTATCCCACAGCTTCCGGTGAACGACGGTCTGTCCCGTCCGGTTCGCATTTCCTATCCGCCGGAAGGCTCTCTTCTCAATCCGCGTTACCCGGCTCCGGTGAACATGTACGTGCGCCCGAGTCAGATCTCGACCTCGGTGATTGTCCGGGTTCTGGCCCATGCCGTTCCCGGCCGCGTCCCGGCTCCGGGGAGCGCGGCCGGCGGCTCCCTCAGTACCGCGGGGTATCATCCGAAGTGGGGGCGCTGGTATTCGCAGTACGAGATTTTCTGCGGTGGCACCGGAGCGCGCCCTCATGGGGACGGGGTGAGCGCCATGGATGAGCTGGTGGTCAACGTCATGAACACTCCCGTGGAAGCTGTCGAGAGCGAGTTCCCGGTGCGTGTCGAGTGCTACGAGCTGGTGGCCGACTCGGCGGGTCCCGGCACGTTTCGCGGCGGGCTGGGCACTCGCCGCCAGTGGAGAGTGCTGGCCGAGGAGTCCGTCATCAACCTGCGCACGGATCGCTTCAAGTTTTCCTCTCCCGGGGTGTTTGGCGCCAAGCCTGCCCGACCGTCCCGCGCCTGCTTGAACCCGGCAACACCACAGGAGCGAGTGCTGACCTCGAAGGTTGCAAACGTGCGTCTCAAGAAAGGAGACCTGCTGTCCTGGGAGCTGGCCGGGGGCGGAGGCTGGGGGGATCCCTTCCAGAGGGATGTAGAGCGGGTGCGCCAAGATGTCCTCTGTGGATATGTCTCCCTGGAAGCAGCCAGGACGGACTACGGGGTTGTGCTGAATCCGGGCGATCTGAGTATTGATCGAGAGGCTACGGCCCGGCTGCGGAAAGAGAGTACCCGATCATGAAGCTGCGCGTCGGGATCGATGTGGGCGGGACGTTTACGGACCTGACTGCATTCGATGAAGACCGGGGAGAAATCGTTGTGATCCGTAAATACCTCTCCGACCCGTCCCAACCCGTGGCGGTGATGGAGAAGATCACTCAGGAACTGGCGGAAGAGTTTGGAGAGAACTCGGTTTCCCTAATTCTGCACGGCTCGACGGCGGCGCTCAATACGCTGCTGGAGGAAAAAGGGGTGAGGGTCGGTCTCCTGACGACCCGGGGGTTTCGGGATGTCTACGAGATCGGACGCCAGTGGCGCGGAGAGGAAGTGTTCAACTTTTTCGCCCCGGCTCCCAAGATGTTCCTGACACGCGATCGGATTTGCGAGATCCGGGAGCGCCTGGATTATCAGGGCGAGGTTCTCGATCCTCTTGTCCCTGAAGACGTTGTCCGAGCTGTGCGAAAGCTTCTTGCAGATGGCGTTCAGTCCATTGCGGTTTCTTTTCTTTTCTCGTATGCCAACCCGGCTCACGAAATTGCCGCCGCCCGAATCATCCGGGAGATGGCTCCGGATCTTTATCTCTCTCTCTCCAGCAATGTAAACCCGGAGTGGCGGGAGTACGAGCGCACGGCATCCACAGTGGCCAATGCCTACATCGGGCCTCCGGCATCCCGGTACCTCCATGACCTCGAGAGTCTTTCCGCCAAACGCTTTCCTCAGGCCCGGGTCCTGATGATGAAGTCCAACGGCGGGGCGGCCAGTGCGGAGATGCTTTCCCGGACCCCGATTCAGACCATCATGTCGGGACCGGTAGCCGGCGTCATCGGGAGCCGCTACCTGGGGGACGTGAAAGGGATCGAGAACCTGATCTCCTTTGATACGGGGGGGACGAGCTGTGACATGGCGGTGATTCCGGGCCGGCCCCTGTTCAAATCGGATGTGTCCGTGGGGAGACACCCGCTACGAACCTATACGGTCGACATCGACACCATCGGAGCCGGCGGCGGCAGCATTGCGTCTATTCAACTCGGGGGAGTCCTCAAAGTGGGTCCCCAGAGCGCCGGAGCCAATCCGGGTCCCGCTTGCTATGATCGAGGCGGCACCGACGCTACCCTCACGGATGCTCTGGTCGTGCTGGGACTTTTGAATCCTCGGTCGCTCTTGGAAGGTGCCATGCCGATCTCGGGATGCAAAGCTTTGGACGCAGTGACTACGAAAGTGGCCGATCCCCTGGGCATGTCCCCCGTGGAGGCTGCTTGGGGAATCCTGACGGTGCTGTCCATGAACGTCATGGGCGCCATGCGCACGATCACGATCGAGCGCGGTTATGATCCCCGCGAGTTCACACTGATCCCATTCGGCGGGATGGGGCCCACGATTGCAGGAAAAATCGCCGCGGAACTCGGCATCGGGCGCATCCTGATCCCCCGCGATCCGGGAACCTTCAGCGCATACGGCATGCTGGTCACCGATGTGCAGCAAGAGAGGAGCTTCACGCGCATCACGCTACTCGATCAGGCAAACCCCCAGGATCTGGAAGCTATCTACCGGAAAATGGAAGAGTCGGTCATGGCGGACTTGTTACGGGAGAAGTTCTCTAGAGAGAGCCTGCAAGCTCTGCGCTACGCCGACATGCGATACTGCGGCCAGTCCTACGAGGTGAGCGTTCCGGTCTCCAGCTTGCTAAGCCCGGAAGACCTGAAGGATCTGGGACGCCGGTTTCACGATGCCCACCACAGGCGCTACGGCCACATGGCCGAAGGAGAGCCGGTAGAGATCGTGAATTTCAAGGTCACCGGCATCGGGATTATTCCCAAGCCCACGATGAAAACCTTTACACCCGATGCCGGAAAACTTCCGTCTCCGGAGGAAGTCAGACCAGTTTATTTCCAGTCCACAGCGCCTCTCTCCGTTCCGGTCTACCGCCGCAGCCTCCTGCCTCCGGGGGCAAGGATCGAGGGGCCGGCAGTGATCGAGGAAAAGACCTCAACAACCGTACTCTACCCGGGCCAGAAGGCCCGGGTGGATGATTACCTCAATATCGAGGTGGAGCTGGAGGAATTGCGGTAGAAATCTCGAAGCGAGCTCTTTATTTCTTAAGAAGAAGGCAGTCATAGCCGCTGCGATATTGCAAAATATTGAGTCTCTTTGAAGGCATTCATGATTATCGCGATTGATGAATCCGGGACTTTTGATTCAGAAGCGAAAGGAAGGCATTTTTTTGTTGCCGTCCACCTACGACAGAGGAAGACCTTGTATAGGCAAAAACGAGAACAATTTGCTACTTGGGAATCTGGACTTCCTCGTTGTTTAAAAAACGCAAATGGGGAAATAAAAAGTTCGAAACTTTCGGACCAGCAATTGGCAGATTTCGCCCATGAGGTAGTATGTACACCACCCAAGATTGGGATTACCTCATTCGCAATCCGACCAGCTGACAATCCTAAAGGTGTTGTCGAAAAGCATCGGACAGTGGTGCTTATTGGGATTGGAGAGGGGAGAAAAGAGTACACTGCACTTGATCGCGGACGTATGGCGAAAGCATATGAGGAGTTCGAGAATTGGTTTAGGAGATTGAGTTACGATCATTTTTTGAAAATTATCGTTCTTGGAGACTGTATCTCGAGTGCTATGGTCAATACTGTCGGTCACTCAATAAGTGGAAAATATGACGAAGAGCTTACTAGGATGCGTTTTATTATCGATCAGGACTTTATTAAAGGATCGAGACGTAATCTCTTCTGGCATGAGGTTCTCCGTTGCCAGCTCTATCATGAGAGTAAATCTAATCCGATACCGCTGCTTAATAAATGGAAGAAGAAAGGACATCCCTTCCTTGAAAAATATTACCGGGACGGTCGATTGGATTTTAATGAGCTATTTTGGAATCAATGTGAATTTGCTTCCTCGCATGAACACTTTGAGCTTAGAATATCCGATGCTGTCAACACAATAGTGTCGCGTTACTTTAACCGAGCCTGTTGTCTTGAAGCATACCGACTGGTCAGGACGTGCTTCCTTAAAGACCGAAAAGTTGAGCAGATTGTTCTCAAAGATTTTGATTTGAGTAGCTATCACTACAATCCTGGCGATAATCCTTGGCGAAAATTATCTATCTCGCATTTGGAGAGTGCTGGCCAAGAAAGAGTAAAACCGACTTAATAATCAGAATCTTTTTAAATCCTTTGAAAAACTAGAAGAGGATTGGATAGAAAGAACTTAATGCCGGAGAAAAAGTCGATCTTGATCACGGGAGGCACGGGCCTGGTCGGCTCTCATGCCGCGGCTTATCTGCAAGAGCGCGGGGAGAAAGTAGTTGTTTTTGACGTCGCGCTCAACGAGCGCCAGCTTGCTCTCGTCGGAATTCAGGACAAAGTCACTGCGGTGCGCGGGGATATTCTCGATTTCCCTTTTTTCCTGGAAACCTTGCAGAAATACAATGTGGGGAGAGTCGCTCACCTGGCGGCGTATATCGGAGAAGAAGTGGACCGCCGACCCTTCGCGGGATTTCAAGTAAGTCTGATGGGGACAGCCCGCGTTTTGGAAGCGGCCCGTCTGCTGAAGCTCGATCGTGTGGTTCTCGGCAGTTCGGGGACGGTCTGTTATGGAAACATCAAAGAGTGGGGGAGCCGCCCCGTACATGGACATTTCCCGGATTCGCAAGGAACTGGG
>DATEAK010000278.1:0-8276 GCA_035288405.1 bacterium
CCGCCAACATCTTGCCAGTGGGCCCTCAGGCAGGGAAATCCGAAGATCTCTCCGTCCAGGATCAGCGGCGTGAAGACCACGACGTTGTTCAGGTGTTGTCCTTGGGAGACGGGATCATTGGACAAAATGATGTCTCCCTCCTCTATACCCTCATCGCCGATTTCTTGCAGAGCTGCCTTGACCACGAAACCCAGGTCCGCGGTGAAGGCCGGATGGGTGATCCGGGATTGGGTGATGATGTTCCCCGCATGGTCGATGAAACCTACGGCAAAGTCCCGAATCTCGTAGTTCATATAGCTGTAGGAGGTGCGCCAGAAGTTGTTGGTCATCTCGTCCGCATAAGCCAGCAGGGACGAGCTGATCACCTCAAGAGTAATTGGATCCATACTGTTCCCCTTTACGAAAACCTCACGCTTGAACCGAGATCGGCGGAGAGATCTCTGGCGAGATCGATGAGGTCCCTCTGGAAGAGTTTCGCAGTCTTGTAACGATAGCTTGGACATACAATCGCCACACTGCCGATCACTTGGTCCTTGTGGTCGAAAATCGGGCTCGCCATGGCCCAAGTTTCGGTTGCTCTCTCGCCTTTGCTGACGGTGAGAAAATGCTTTTGTATCTGACGGATCTCTTCCTTCAATGCCCGGGATGTACTGATCGTCGTGTCGGTTAAGGGTTTGAGGGGGCGGGAGAGGAGTTCTTTTAGAAGCTTCCCATCCAGGAACGCCGTGATTACTTTTCCCGCCGCCCCATAGGGGAGAGGGATCGACTGGCCTACGTTGATGTGGGTGCGCACCACCCGTGAGGGGTGTTCGACAGCCAGGACAATCCTCGTCAATCCGTTCAGCATGGAGAGCACGACTGTCTCGGTGCACTTGTCCCGGAGATTCCGGATTCGCTCCGGGCTGAGTTTCAGGAGGCTCACATTCCTTAGGTAAGAGGAGGCCCAGGGGAGCACCTTGGGGCCCAGTGTATACCCTTCCAGTCCTCCGTTCTGTGCAGCCAGACCTTCCTCCTTCATGAACGTAAGGAGACGAAACAGGGAAGGTTTATTGATCTTGAGCTTTGCGCTGGCTTCCCTGAGCGTGACTGGACGCTCGCCGCTGGCAAGAAGATCAATCATCCTCACGAATCGCGCTAAAGTTCTAGGTTGCATTTTTTGAAACGTCATTTTAATTTTGGACTCTAAGGGAAACAACCTTTCCATGTCAATCGTTTTTTTGGCGTCGACTTATTCCCGACTTCCTGGGTGCATTGAAGGATGGCATGGGAGAGGTATGGGCTTCCGGTTCAAAGGGAGGCGATTTGGGCGGAACCGTCGCCCGTTGAGCTCCGCATCATTTCAGTGGAAATGGAGGTGGATCGGAATTAAAATACGCGCCGGGAAGCCACCCCGCTAACTCAACTGCCCGGATTTTTCCTATTACTTTGGATGGGGACCTTGCAATTGTGAAGGCCCGACCCGTATCCCACTCAGAATCGAGGAGGATGTCCATGGCAAAGCGGAAGACGGCACGGAAAGCGACGGTGCGGAAGACGAAGACCCGGTCTGCGCCGGCTCGAAGCTCGCGCCCGGCAAAGCCGGTTCGGAAAAAGACCGTCTCGAAAAAAACAGCCCCAAAGAAAATGACCCCGAAGAAGACGGCTTCGAAAAAAACAGCTCCAAAAAAGACGGTGAAATCGAGTGTCAAGGATGAGAGTTTGTACGATCAATTGTGCCAGTATTTCCGCGACATGCTGCACCGGGCGGAGAACGGAAAGGTTCACCTGAAGGCCAAGGAAATCCCCTGGGAGCGCAACCGCCACGCCCTCTTGCGCTACTACCTCCACCCCCTGATCAAGGACACGTGCCTGCCCACGATGCAGGTCTTTGAAAACGTAATTTCACAGCATGGCGGTATGCACCGCCACCAGGGGGGAGTCGTTATCTTTGTTATGGAGGGGAGGGGTTACTCTCTGGTCGATGGTCAGAGGTACGATTGGGAAGCGGGGGATCTCCTTCTTCTGCCCATGAAGCCTGGCGGCGTGGATCACCAGCACTTTAACTTGGAGCCCGACAAGCCCTCTCGCTGGCTGGCCTTCATTTCCAATTCCTTCCGCGAGCACACGGGCTACGAGATCGTCCAGGTACAGGAATCGCCCGAGTGGAAAGGGGTCAACCGAGCCTAACGATCCGGAATCGTGGTTGCGTCAACCGGCAAAGCATAGCGACTCTTACAGAGGGAAAAAGATGGAAATGAGAACACCGAATAATCTGATGGACGAGCTGTTCGCCATGCGGAATGAATTTCGGGAAAGGAACCGTACGGGGCTCAAGGTCGTCAAAGGCAGAGATCTCCCCTGGGAATGCAATGCGCAGGGCAAGATCAAATGGTACGTGCACCCGCGCAAGACCGACACGTGCTCGAAGAGCTTCGTCCTCTATGTGCAGGAGATTCCGCCCGGCAGCCGCACGGGAAAGCAGCGCCATCCGGGCGGCGTCGCCCATGTGGTCTTGAGCGGCCGCATGGTGGCCGTCGTGGATGGGAAGCGCTACGAATGCGAGACCGGAGACTGCATCGCCCTGCCCATCAAACATCGGGGAGTGGAGTACCAGTTCTTTAACCCGGACCCCAACGTCCCCTGCGAGTTCATCGCCGGGTCTCCCAACTTCTACGACGTCCTGGGAATGGATATGGGCTCGGAGTTCGAGCAGTTGGAAGAAGCGCCTTAGGAAGACGCGGGGAATTCCGCACGAGGATAGCGAAATCCGCAGAGTTCTTAAGAGCCGTGCCGGGCTGGATGCATCGGATGCCGGGATTCCTGAATGGCTTGCGAGAGGGAGATTTTGGAACCGGAACCCCGACGACGGACACTGACCAATTCGGCCCCGACACTGATGGCGATTTCGCCGGGGCTTTCGGCTCCGATATCCAGGCCGATGGGAGAGTAAACTCGATCGATTGCAGCGCGGGGGTACCCGTCCTCTTCCAGGCGCTGCTTGATTCCCTTCACCCGTCGCTTGCTGCCAATCATGCCGATGTAGGCATGAGGCTTCCCGATCACCGTCCGCAGGGAAATCTCATCGAAGTTGTGACCGCGGGTGACCAGCACCACGTACGTCTGCTTCGTAAACGGGAAGTTCTCGAGAGCCGGCACAAAGTCGCTCACGATGATCTGGTCCGCATGCGGAAAACGCTCTCGGTTCGCGTACTTGACCCGGTCGTCCAGGATGACGGTGCGAAATCCCAGCATGACACCCACTTCGCACAGAGGCTGAGCCACGTGTCCTGAGCCGACGATAAGCAGCGTGGGGATGGTGGGGAGCACATCGACAAAGACCTTCACTGCCGAGCGGCTGTGGGAGAGACCCCGCTCCACGGTTTCCCCCTGGGGAGTGATCCCGATCATTTGCGACCGTTCTCCGCGAGCCACGGAGACGATCCGGCTTCTCACTTCCCCTTTTTCGAGCAAGGAGAAAGACCGGGCGAATGTCTCCTCCTGGGGGTCCGCCAGTGTCTTCCACCCCCGCACGAGGTCTCTCATCTCACCGGGATCGACGACGGTTAAGAGGCTCAGTGGGGAGCCTTCTCGCTCCGCCTGGGCCATTCGTTGTGCAGTCTCCAAGTCTGTCTGCGGTTGCCATAGGTCGACGAGGACATTCATCACCCCGCCGCAGATGGCCGTCTCGTCTTGATGGATTTCCCCGGTGAGATCCACTTCCACAATCCTGCTCTGCCCACGGCGCTGCAGGACTTCAACCGCTTCCCAGAAAACCTGATTCTCGCCGCATCCTCCCCCGATGGTTCCCAGGCTGTCCCCCCCTTCCCGCAAGATCATCTTGGTGCCGACCTCCCGGGGGGTGGAGCCTCGGGCTTCCACGATGGTGGCCAGGGCAATCGATTCCCCTTGGCTGAGCAAATCGTGAACTCTTGTCCAAAAATGAGATTGGGAATTCATGCCGGACCCCTCTTGGATTCCTTACGAAGCTGCAAACCCACAAAAAGAATTATAACAGAGATCGGTTGAAAAAAAAGAGCCAGGCTTAATGCGGGGCTCCTACCGCGGTTCGACAGGGAGAGTTCCTTTGCCATGGACTTCCGGATCAAGTTTGCGGCGGTTGGAGAAGCCTGCGGTATTCCTCTGGGGTATCGACGTCCAGCAGGATTCCCTCTCCCTCCACGGGAACTTCCAAAATCTCCTCGGGACGCGCCCGCAAGACCTGGCGGAGGCCGACTTCTTTCGAGGCAGCGAGCATCTCCGCTTTCAGGCTTAAGTCGAAGAGAACGGGATGTCCCCTTCTGCCGGAGCTGACGGGGATGATAATGCGTTTCTCTGTGCTTCCGAAGGCTGCAATGAGCATTGTGACGACCTCGGTGGAAATGCCGGGTTGATCTGCAAGTCCGATAAGGACTGCTCGAGCTCTGGGGCTGATCTCTTGCAAGCCCCTCTGGATCGATGATCCCATCCCTTCCACGAATTGCTCGTTCAGGACGATCTTCACCGGATAAGCGGCAAGGATTTTTTGGACTTCTTCGGCTCTGTATCCGACCACCGCAATGACTTCTGAGACGGCTGGATGAAGGAGTGGAGCCAGTGCCCATTCCACGAGTGTTTTTCCTCGAAAGGGGAGCAATTGTTTCAGTTCCCCCATGCGGGTTGCCTGTCCGGCGGCCAGCAGAATGGCGGAGATAAATACAGTCTGGCGGTCTTCCGACATGGAGCCTCCGTCTATCATCCCTTTCGATCCTTGAGGATTCGGCGAACCTCTTCCTCCAAGCGGGCGATTCTTTGACTGACCGCCAGTCCTTCCCCGACTGAAAAATCTTCCCAGCCGGTAGCGGCTCCCAGGGCGCGCGCCAGGAGATCCTCAATTTCCGGGACTCCTTCGGCGGCGAACTGGCAAACCCCGCAGCAGTCAATCCATGAAACGAAAAGATCCCTGGGGAAAAAAAACTCTCTCCCGGTTGAAGCGGCCAGGGGAAGAGGAATTTGAGGTGCCGGTATCTCTTCTTCGGAAGAAAGAGCATCGTTTGGCTGGGGAAAGGGGGGAGTGGGGAAACGTTCCGGGTGGGCAAGCAGAAAATCGAGTAGCTCCAATGCGGATGAGAGATCTCCCATGCGGGGTTGACTTCCTCCCAGATCAGAGCCTGGGACCTCTCCGCGCTGAAATTTCTGCAGAAGGTCCGCAATCTCTTCGACGGCGCGCGAAGGTTGCCAGCCGATTTCCTCGCAGTAATCCGTGAGGGCCAGGGCAGCCGCAGGATCCACGATTCCGAAGCGTTCCGTTTCTCCTTCGAGGCATTTGCTCCCGCCTCCCATACGCACGACTGTGCCCTGGAGGGGTCCCGAGGTGATTGTAGCCTGAAAGGAGCAGGCAATCTCGCAATTGAACGAGGAAAATGGGTTGACCTTCCAGGTTGGAGCAGCGGAGATCAGAGCCTCAACTTGAGGGGAAATGGGGATTCCAGGGTCGTTCAATGTCTCGTGGATTTCCCGGCGAAGGAAGCCTGCATCTTTCAGCAGTCTTCCCTTGGGTGGGTGACCTGGACCGGGGTCCTGGAAAAGCCGCCGGGACCAGAGACTCGCAACTTCCTGAAGCATTTGCGGCTGGGCCGTTTCGGGGCGGGTGGAACCGCGGACACTGATGGCCTTGATATTTTTTTGCCCCAGAAGGGCTCCTACGCTGCCTCGACTGACCCCGTAATGTTGATCGTTCTTCACGAGCGCCTCTGGAAATCCGCGTTCCCCGGCAGGTCCGATGGTGAGGACGCTCATCTCCTCGGAAGAACCACCGAGTTCTCGTAACACCAGCCGCTCCGTTTCTCGTGTCCCTTTTCCCCAGAGATGTTTCGCATCCCGGAAGCGGCAGTTTCCTTCAGGGGAAATTTCCAAGAAGACGGGGCGGGGTGCCTGCCCCACCAGGATGAGACCATCATACCCGGAGAATTTCAAACGCGGTCCCCAGTATCCATGAGAATGACCGATGGCCGGCCGCAGGCCGGCGCTGGAGTCAACGCTCACCAGAGAAAAGTCGGCCGAACTGGGAACCGGGGTGCCTGTGAGGGTTCCGGTCATGAAGATGACGGGGAGGTTGCTCGGGGTGAGCGGTAATCCCGTGCGGAGAAGATAGTCTTTGAGAAAGTGCAGAGCGAGCCCGCTCCCTCCGAGGTAGAGGCGTAGTTCCCTGTCTGCGGGCAGCGCAAGGGCTTCCGCGCCGAGATGGGTCAAATCGAGACGGAGAATCTTCCCTGCGTAACTGTTGGACAAGGACGCATCCCCCCTTCTACTTGCTCCCTGCCGAACACTTACTTAAGATAGCGCTCGATTTGTATCCGGTCCAGGGCCTCCTGCGGAATCTCGTTCTTGATCGGGAAAGTTCGGTTCTTGGGTCGGGTTGCATCCACGATAGCGATGGCATCTCCCAGCCAGCCTCGGAAGCTCTGGACCTTGTTGATGAGCTGAAGATCGGAATCCCACCAGGTGCGGGTCACCATGGCCCAGAGAACTTCGCGCTCGTTGTAGACGTCCACGTCTTCATCGACGACTACGGCAAACTTGAGATTGGGCATTTCAATGAAGGCCTGCATCCCGGCCTTTCGTGGTTCGTTCTCAAACTCTTTCTTGAGAGAAATATAGCAGGAGACCCGGCCGCACCCGGAGGGAGGAAGATGAACCGCGGTGACTCCCGGTACATTCTTCTTGATGGCGTTGTAGGTGCTGCCCTCTTTGGGAATCCCGCCGAGAATCCAGTGTTCCATGTGCCCGGGGAATATGCCCTGCATGATCGCTCCGTCGCGGTAAGTGATGGCTGTTACCTCGATGACGGGCATCTTGCACTCCGCCTGGTAATATCCCATGATCTCCCCGAATGGGTTCTGGGTTTCCCTCACTCCCACGGGGATTTCCCCTTCGATGATGATCTCTGCGTCTGCTGGAACCAGAAAGTCTTCTCCCCAGGTTTCCGATGCAGTGAGACGCATGGGCTCCTGGAGAAAGGAAGCTGCCGTCGAGTAGTCGTCGTTTCCGTAAGCGGTCAGGCAGCAGGTGGAAAGATAAAAGGCCGGATGGTGACCCAGGACGATGGCAACCGGGGCCTTGCGGTTTTCCCGTTCGTATTCCCCGACCAGCGTGTCCAGGTGATGGTGAACATGCGACGAGATGCTCATCTTGCGCGGGCCCTTGATCAGATTCTTGGTGAAGGTCATGTCGTAGAAATTGTCTCGGGGAGATTTCATAACACAGACCATGGTGAGATAAGGCCCTACATCGAGTTTGTGGTGCATCCCGATGGGGAGTTTTCGTACATCGGCTTTATCGCCGGTCAGAACGGTTTGCTTGCAAGGGGCTTCCTTGGCCGGAATGACGACGGTCTTGCCGGGTTCCCGTTCCCGGCGCGCAAACTCTTGAGTGAGTTCCATTTTGTAGTCAGCGGGGGGCATATCGAGAGACACGGCGCAAAGTTCCCGCGTTACAAAGGCGTTGTGCAGAAGAGGGAAACGAGAAGGGGTGCCCTCCAAATTCTTGATGTTTTCAAACAGGGTGATCTTGGGGATGTTCCGGCGGTCCAGATGTTCCAGTAAGGCTGTCACTTCGAACGTGTTTGGATCGATGGGATCTTGGATCCGGAGTAGGGAATCCGGGTACTGTTTCTCGACGAGTTTCAGGAAACTCTGCAGATCTTTGCTCATGGCAGTTTCCCCTAACCGGTGGTAGAAGATTAAGAGCCTGTGCGGAATTCCTCGGCCTTTTCCCGGATAACGTGGGCAGGCGAGCAAATCACGGTGGAAAGACTCTATCAAAGAGGCCGGCAGAATCATAGGATTTTCTTGGGGTCCATTTTCAGGCTGCGGAGAGGTTCATTGGAATCTACATGACCCTACCCAGAGGAAATTTTGAGGAGGCCGACAGACCATGGAAGAACAGTTTCTTCAACGTACCCACGAAATTCTCCAGGAGCGCTGGCGGACTTCTCCGGTCGCTGCAACACGGGATGGGATTCACGATTGGGATTCCGATCTGGATTGCTTCGATCCAGACTTCCGGCAGGGAGTGTTGAACCGAAAGAAGGAACACCTGCGGGAATTGGAGAAGTTTTCCCCGAACCTCCTTTCCGCCGAGGCCCGGCTCGATCATCAGCTTTTGACCAACGCACTGCTCTCGGAAGTGGCCGACTGGGAAGATTTTCGCTGGTGGCGGAAGGATCCAGGACTCTACTTTTCCCTGGCCTTGCAGGGGATTTACCTCTTGCGTGTGCGCGAGTTCGCACCGCTGCAGGAGCGCGCCCGTTGCATTTTAAG
>DATEAK010000279.1:0-13316 GCA_035288405.1 bacterium
GTTTCTGAGAAAAAATCCCTTCGTAGGGAGGGTCCAGGAAGACGATATCGAAAGGGGCCTCGGCCCGCAGCAAGATGGGGAGGACAGTCATTGCGTCCAGCGGGTAAACATGGCTCAAAGGGGAAAACCCGCAATGCTCCAGGTTCTCGGTTAAAATCTTGCAGACGTTGGGGTTAACCTCGACAAAAGCGGCATAAGAAGCGCCCCGGCTGAGGGCCTCGATCCCGACGCTTCCGGTACCTGCGAAGAGATCGAGGAACCGGCAGCCCACGGATATTTCCCCCAAGATGTTGAAGAGAGCCCCCCGGGCGATTTCAGGGGTGGGTCGCACAGAACGGCCGCGAGGGACTTTAAGCTTTCTTCCCTTGGCGTTACCGGTGATGACTCGAAGCATGCAAATCAGGGAACGTCATCGAAGTGGGAGAGGCGCCGGAACTGGCGGTAGCGTTCCAGAATTTCGTCGTAGGTTAGATTCCTGAGCCTCTGCACGCTGAAAGCTTCCACGCAGAAAGAGGCCATGGTGCTGCCAAAAATAATGGCTTGCCGCAGAGTGCTGTCACAGACATTATCCAGGTTTGCCAGATATCCGCACAGTCCCCCGGCAAAACTATCACCGGCGCCCGTCGGATCGTAGACGACCTCCAGCGGGTAGCCCGGGGCGGAAAATACGGTGGAGTCGGTAAACATGAGAGCGCCGTACTCACCTCGCTTGATGATGAGAATCCGGGGCCCCAGATCCAAAATCTTCCGGGCAGCCTTGACCAGATTCACTTCCTCGGAAAGTTGTCTTGCTTCTCCGTCGTTTAAGGTGAGCAGGTGGGCGGCAGAGAGCGCGCGCAACAGGGAATCCCGTTTGGTTTCAATCCAGTAGTTCATCGTATCGAGGCTGATGAGCTCCGGTTTGCGGACCTGCTGCAAGATGTCCCACTGCAAATCGGGGTCGATGTTTCCGAGGAAAAGGTAGCGGCAGTCCCGGTAGGATTCGGGGATTTTCGGGCGGAAGTCGGCGAAAACGTTGAGATGGGTTTCCAGGGTTTCCCGCTCGTTCATGTCGTAAGAGTAGACGCCGCTCCAGCGAAAGGTTTTTCCCGGCGCCGTCTCGAGTCCTTGTAGGTCAATCGCCCGCTCGCGCAAGACCTGCAGGTGGGATTCCTGAAAATCTTCCCCGATGACCCCGACGAGATTCACGGAGGTGAAGTAGCTGGCCGCCAGCGAGAAGTAAACCGCCGAGCCTCCCAAGACCTCCCGGGCGGAGCCGAAGGGGGTCTTTACCGAGTCGAAAGCAATGGACCCTACAGCCAGAACCGACATAGCTTCTCCTTGGAACGGGAGCATAGACCGCGGTACGATAACAGCGGACAGGAGCTTTGTCAATTGAGGAGAGCCTTCAACAGTCAGCTCTCAGCTATCAGCCGAAAATCCGGAGGTTCGCGACAAAAGTCTTGTATTTTTCCAGGCTGACAGCTGATTGCTGAACGCTGATCGCTGAAGCCGCGGTTCTTGACAGCTTTTCCAAGCGGATGTTAATATGGCAGCCTCTGCCATGTGTGGGGGGCACGGTGGCTGGAGCCGGCGAAGCGCAATAGTATTCCTACACAGAGTCAGAGCCGCGTGAGTTTCCCTTTTATGTTCTGCAATGGACTCCGTCGGTTCTGGACCCTCTCGGAAGTTGTGGTTCCATTGATTCAAGGTACTTCGCGTTCCTGAAGTTACCCTTTGAGGGGGACAAAGAAAAACCCTCAAGAATAATTTCAGTGCCGAAGATGAAGTCGGAGAGAATCCGGAGAGTTGCCGGGAAGGAGATTGAATGAACATCATCGTCTGTATGAAGCAAGTCCCGGATACGGCCACCCGGATCAAGGTGAGGCCGGAAACGGGAGACATCGATCCGGAGGGAATCCAATACGTCGTCAACCCATACGATGAGTTTGCCGTTGAAGAGGCCCTGCAGATCAAAGAACGTCTGGGGAACGGGGAAGTAACGGTGATCAGCTTGGGGACCCATCGGGTCAAAGAAGCACTGCGGAGTTGCCTGGCCATGGGAGCGGATCGCGGAATTCATCTCAACGATTCTGCGTTCGAGGGAGGGGATAGCCTCGCCACGGCTATGGCTCTGGCTGCAGCTATTCAGAGGCGCCCGTTTGATCTCATCCTATGCGGTCGCCAGGCTGTGGACGATGACCAGGCACAGGTGGGGGCCAGCTTGGCCGAGCTCCTGGATATTCCTCACGTGAGCCTGATCAGCAAACTGGAGCTTTCTGCGGATGGCAAACAAGCGACGGTTCGCCGGGACGTGGAAGGGGCCTCTGAATTTGTCGAAGTGGATCTCCCGGCGGTTCTGACCTGCCAGAAGGGGCTCAATGAACCCCGTTACCCGTCGCTCAAGGGGATCATGGCGGCTAAGAAGAAACCCGTAGAGGAATTAAGAGCCACGGATCTGCAGCTTGATGCCAACACCATCGGAGCGGCCGGGTCCAAGATGAAAGTTCTACGATACTCGGCGCCTCCGGCTCGAGGTGGAGGGAAGATTCTCCAAGGCGAGCCTGCGGAAGCGGTGAGAGAGTTGGTGCGTCTCCTTCGAGAAGAGGCAAAGATAATTTGACGACGTCATGATCCACGATCCATACGGGAGGATGAAGAGTTGGGGAAAACAGTTCTGATTTTTGCCGAACAAAAGGATGGGGGCTTGCGACGGGCATCTCTGGAGGTGGCCTCCTTAGGACGGGAACTTGCCGCGGGTCTGGGCGGTACACTGGAAGCGGTCATCCTTGGAGAGAAGGTTTCCGAGGAAGTTATCGGCGTGCTGGGACAGTACGGGGTTTGCCGGGTTCACGTGCTTGAGCATCTGCTCCTGGCCCATTACACGGCCAGAGCCTACACAATGGCTTTGACCCCGGTTGTGAAGGAAGTGGATCCGGAAATTTTCCTGCTGGCCGGAACCACCTTAGGGCGTGACTTGGCGCCACGGGTCGCTACCCGCCTGCGAACCGGACTGGCGGCCGATTGTGTTCATGCTGCTCTGGGAGAAGACGGAGTTTTGGCGCTTAGAAGGCCGGTCTATGCGGGAAAAGCTTATGCCGAAGTAAGAATCCCCGAGTCGCGGCCACAGATGGCGACCATACGGCCGAACGTGATGCCCCTTGGAACCCCGGACCCGGATTCGAAAACGGAGATCCACCGGGTTTCCTGCGAACTGGACGAGGCCGTTATCCGCACCCGGGTAAAGGAAGTGGTTAAGACGAGCAGCGGGCTTGTGGAGTTGGGTGAAGCAAAAATCATTGTCTCCGGTGGCCGGGGAATGAAAGGTCCGGAGAATTTTCCCCTTTTGGAAGAACTCGCCAAACCGCTGGGAGCCGCGGTGGGAGCATCCCGAGCTGCCGTCGACGCGGGCTGGAGAGAGCATAAATGGCAGGTGGGCCAAACGGGGAAGACGGTTTCGCCTGATCTCTACATTGCCTGTGGAATCTCGGGAGCGATTCAGCACCTCGCGGGAATGTCCTCCTCGAAATGCATCGTGGCCGTTAACAAGGACCCTGAAGCTCCGATCTTCAAAGTGGCTGATTACGGAATTGTCGGCGATTTGTTCGAAGTCGTGCCGCTGTTGCACGAGGAATTCCGAAAGCTCCTGTCCGGTAGTTAGTGCCATGTCTTCGCATTGCATTGACAGCATGCTGTGGTCAGTGCATAGCTTGGATGCTCCGGGAACGACGAGAGGAGAATGGCCCATGACGGCGCGGATCATCCGGGTCCTCATCGCCAAAGCGGGACTTGACGGCCACGACCGGGGTGCCAAAGTGGTGGCTCGGGCCTTGCGGGATGCAGGTATGGAGGTGATCTATACCGGTCTCCATCAGACTCCCGAGCAGGTGGTGGCTGCGGCGACTCAAGAGGACGCCGATGCGATCGGACTCAGCGTTCTCTCGGGAGCGCACCGCTATTTGTTTTCCCGCATCAGGGAGCTTCTCAAGGCTCGCGGGATGGATGACGTCCTCCTCTTCGGCGGCGGGATCATCCCCAGGGAGGATGTATCCTTCTTGCAGGAGATCGGGGTGAGAGGCATCTTCACGCCCGGTGCAACCACGGGAGAGATCGTGGATTTTGTGCGCCGCGAGGTCGGCACTCGTCGAAGGGAAAGTCCGTGAGCCTGGCGCAACGGGTGCTCAAAGGAGATGCGAGAGCTGCCGCCCGCTTGATTTCCATGGCGGAAGACGGGGACCCGGCTGCCCGTTCCGAAATGGAGAGTTTATACCCGCACACGGGGCGGTCTTACATCGTAGGAGTGACAGGCCCGCCCGGCTCGGGGAAGAGCACGCTCGTCGATCGACTCACGGAGCGGCTGCGACTGGAGCGAAAGAAGGTTGGGATTATTGCTGTTGATCCCTCCAGCCCGTTTACGGGGGGAGCGATCCTGGCAGATCGGATCCGGATGCAGCGCCACGGGACCGATGAAGGAGTTTTTATCCGTAGCATGGCCAGCCGGGGGCAACTGGGCGGGCTGTCTTACGGGACCTATGATGCAGTTCAAGTTCTGGATGCCTTTGGCTGTGAGATCATCTTGCTTGAGACTGTGGGGGTGGGACAGGACGAGGTGGATATCGTAAGGACAGCGGATTCTGTGCTTGTCCTGGCGGTGCCCGGCTTAGGGGATTCAGTCCAGGTTCTGAAGGCGGGAATACTGGAAATTGCCGATATCCTGGTCGTTGGTAAGGCCGATCTGGAAGGGGCGGATCAGGTGGAACGGGATCTGCGGGGTTTGCAGGAAATAAAGGGGGGAGAACCGCAGGAATGGTTGCTGCCCGTGCTCAAAGTTGAAGGGCTCAGTGGCGTGGGAGTGGCGGAACTCCTGCGGGCGATCGAAGAGCACAAGGAATACATGAGCCGTTCTCGTGAAGGGGAAGCGAGAAAAAGGCAGCGCCTCGAGGCGCACCTGGAGCGGCTCCTGGCGGAAACATTGATGGGGCAGGCTTTGGAAATCCTGAGGCGCTCGGGGAAGTGGGACGATGCTGTGGCCCGGCTGGGCCGGCGTGAGTGCGCGCCTCATAAGCTGGTTGAAGAACTGGCGGGACACGTCTTGAGTTCCCCTTCTTCGCGCTGATCTCTCCCGTTTGCGCGAGCCGGGGGAGAAAACACTTGACAATGCGGAGAAGTCTTTGTTAGGCTCACGCCGTTTTGTGAATTTGGGAACTTTCCAGCCGGTGATACCATGAAGGCATGCGGTCCTGCCGAACAATGGGCTCGGTCGGTCCGGGCCGATTTTCTGTGTGGTCACCGGTGCGGGAGTTCACAGGTCAGGCAAGTTCGCTGTGGACCCCGAGATCAAATCGATCGTAAAACAGATGGGGGCGTTCAGCGCGCTCAGTCTGGAATTTGGCCTCAGCGGTGCGGCAGGGTTTGTGGTGGGTTTTTACGTTGATCGTTGGATCGGAACCACGCCGTGGCTGACGGTCATTTTTTTGTTTGCGGGAATTGCGGCAGGAATTCATAACCTGGTTCGCATGGCCAAGCTTTTCCAAAAAACCGGGTGGCTTTGATGACCGGGGCTGAGCTCATTAGCCAAGAGAAAAAGAAAATTCGGAGGATCGAGCGGGATACCGTGGCGGCTGCTGCCGTGTTAACTGCGGGAAGCTTGCTGGTGACCTCTTGGCATTTCGCTCTCAGTGTGGCTTTTGGGGGAGTGATCATGTCCATCAACCTCTACCTTTTACGCCGGATCGTGGAAGCGGTTATCTTGCGCAACGAGGTCAAAGCGGGCCGGTTGTTCCTGAAAGTGAGCGGGCATTTTGTCTTGTTTTTGGGGCTGGCGGCGATCGCCTTTCAGGTGCTTAAGGCTGAGGTGATGGCTTTTGCCCTGGGGACCACGAACCTGTTGCTGGCTGCGACGGTAGAGGCCATCCGGGAGTTTTTTCGCCTGCAAGGCGTAAAAGAGGGGCTGTAAATGCCGGAAGAGCCTTTTACCTGGTTTTCTCTCATTCCGGGCTTGGCAAACCAGCCGAACCACGTGGTGGGATCTCTGCTGGTCTTCATCTTGATGATCCTTTTTGCCCTTGCCGTGCGCCTCGCCGTCAAGAAAACCAACTCTCCGTTGGTTCCCCAGTCCCGTCTCCATCTGGTAGCCGAAATGGTGGTGGATGGTCTGCTCAATTTTCTGGAGGGGATTATCGGCCACGAAGCCAAGAAATTCTTGCCGCTTCTTGGGGCCATCTTTCTGTATATTTTGGTGAGTAACTTGCTGGGGCTGATTCCCGGCTTTCTCCCCCCGACCGAGAGCTTCAATACAAACCTGGCGGCAGGTGTTTTTATGTTCCTCATGTATAACTACTACGGATTCCGGGAGCATGGGGTTAAGTACGTGAAGCAGTTCCTGGGGCCTGTATTGCCGCTGGCGCCCCTGATGTTGATCATCGAACTGGTCAGCCACGCCTTTCGTCCCTTTTCTCTGGCTTTACGTTTGACAGGAAATATGTTCGGAGACCATCTCGTGTTCACCATTTTTTCCAATCTGGTCTCTGTTTTGCTTCCGGTAATTTTTCTGGGTCTCGGCCTGGCTGTCTCAATCATCCAGGCCTTCGTGTTTACTCTGTTGTCGGCGGTTTACATCAGCCTTGCCATTTCCCATGAACATTGATGATGGAGGAGATCCCATGAGAAAGAGGAGGATCGGTATGAGGAAGTTCCTTGTAGGACTGTTGTTGGTAGGTATGTTTCTAGGGATGAGCGTGTCTATCGCCAGCGCTCAGGAAGCAGCCAAGGCGCCCGAGAGTTCCTTGGCGAAATTCGGGCTGGCGATTGCCAGCGGTTTCGGTTTGGCAATTGCCGCCGGCTTGGGTGCGTTGGGTCAGGGACGCGCCACGTCAGCGGCTCTTGATGGGATTGCCCGTAATCCCAGCGCCAGCGGCAGGCTCTTTGTGCCGATGATCATCGGCCTGGCACTCATCGAGTCCCTAGTTCTCTACATGTTTGCCATTGCCTTTTTGCTGCAAAATAAGCTCTGAGGTCGACTTTCGGTAATTTTACAGACCCGCCGTGAGGGGGAGCAGGTCTCGAAGTCCGGTTGGCAGTGAGGTCCTCCGGCATGAAGCGCCTGAAGATCCCTGATGCGACGGTTCGTCGTCTCTCTGACTACGCCCGTATGCTCGATCAGCTTGATGAAGAAGGGATCCGCATCGTTTCCTCGGATACTCTGGCATCGAGATGCGGACTTAACCCGGCACAGATACGTAAAGATCTGGCCTATTTCGGGGAATTTGGGGTGCGGGGGGTCGGGTACCGTGTGCGGGAGCTCAAGGAAAACCTGAAGGGCATCTTGGGCGTTACCCACACTTGGCGGGTTGCTCTGGCAGGGGCCGGGAACCTGGGCTCCGCCCTGGTGGCGTATCGGGGATTTCTCACCCACGGTTTTATTATTCATGCGGTCTTTGATAAGTACCCGGAGCGCGCGAAACTTCCTCGGAACGGCCGCTTTCCGAAAGTCTTGGGACTCGATCGGATCAAAACGGAAATCCGCCGCCGCGGGATCCAGATCGGCATCATCGCAGTACCGGCAGAGGCTGCGCAAGGGGTCGCGGAGCGGCTTGTGGGTGCCGGGATTTTCGGAATTTTGAACTTCGCCCCGGTGCGGCTTCGTGTGCCAAAGCACGTAAAAGTCAAGAATGTCGATTTGGGTTCCGAACTGGAAAGCCTCTCGTTTTTCTTATCCAAGAGAGATACCCCCTGAGTTGACTCTCGAAGGGAGGGGTGGTAGAGTAGGCCGGAGGGTAGGGATGTGGGTTATGGCCGTTGATACCTCAGTCCTAACCGGGAGTGTGGCTCTCGTGCAGGACGGTGAGGTCATGAGTGAGAAGAGAGTTGAGTCTTCTTCCTCCCATGCCCGAATGTTGCTCTCTGTCATTGATGAGACTCTGAGGAGCCGCGGTCTGAGAGCGAGGGATCTGGGCGCCTTGGTCGCTACGGCGGGGCCTGGTTCATTTACGGGGTTAAGAATTGGGATTAGCACCATCAAGGGGTTGGCCTACGGTCTCGGGATACAAGCAGTCGGAGTTCCCACATTGGATGCCATGGCCAGCCGGGTGGCCAGCTCCGACCTGCCCTTGTGCCCTTTGCTGGATGCTCGGAAAAGCGAGGTTTATTGTGGCTTTTACCGCCGACGGGGGGATCGGCTGGAAAAAGTGACTGACCCAATGGTTCTCCCTCCGGTCAAACTCTGCAGTATGGTAGAACAGCCTACCCTTTTCTTTGGGGAAGGAATCAGAGTTTACAGTTCCTTATTGAAAAGGGAATTGGGTGAAAAAGCCTGCTTCCTCGAAGAGGATGGACTGGAGACGGTAGCTGCAGCTGCAGCCCGAATTGGATGGCAATCCTTGCCTGCCTGCGTGCAACGCACAGGCAGATCGGGGGCCGTGGAGGCCCCTTCGCCGAAGCTGGAACTCCTGTACGTGCGCCCCTCGGAGGCTGAATTTAAAAGGCAGTCCGGAGGGGAAGAAAGGAGAGCCTGATGGACGGTTTCGATCGTACTTTCATCGAGCAAATCCGCTGCCAGAACCCGGAGTTCGACGAACTCTGGAAGGAACACGAATACCTCGAACAACAGCTCCAGGAGATCAATCGCCTCCACTATCTTACGGCCTCTCAAGAGATACGCAAAAAGGAAATCCAGAAGCTCAAGCTCAGAGGCAAAGATCGGATGGCCGCTATTATAGAGAAGTACCGTTCTTGTGACGCGCAGCAGCGAGTAGAAAGCCGCCCGTAGCCTTACACTGAACTCAATAGATTCCGAAAGAGATGTGCGCTTGACACCGGAAGTGCAGCTCGGCCTGGAGTGGCTCCGGAAATGGCGAAGTTTTTTTTGACTCATTTCGGTAACTATGTTACAAATATAGCCTTTAAACAGGTTTTTGATCCGCCGGAGGAGTTCGGGGGGGAGTGACCATGCTGAAAAGTGGTGCTGAGATTTTTGTGGAATGTCTCAAGCGCTTAGGTGTTGAGGTGATCTTCGGCCACCCGGGCGGTGTCGTCCTGGGGATCTACGATCAGCTCTACGATGCGGATATTACTCATGTCTTCTGCCGCCATGAGCAGGTAGCTGTCCACGCGGCCGATGGCTATGCTCGAGCCAGCGGCAAGCCCGGGGTCGTTCTGGTCACCTCGGGTCCCGGGGCCACCAATACGGTAACCGGGGTGGCAAACGCCTTTATGGATTCCATTCCCATCGTTGTCTTTACCGGGCAAGTTCTTACCGCTCTGGTCGGCAATGATGCTTTTCAGGAGGCCGATATCGTCGGAATCACCCGTCCCTGTACGAAGCATAATGTCTTGGTCAAGGACGTGAAGGATCTAGCCCGCACCATCTATGAAGCCTTTTTCATCGCCACGACGGGATGCCCGGGTCCCGTACTCGTCGATCTCCCCAAGGATGTGGTGCAGTTCACCAAGATCGAACCGGAATATCCGGTCCGGGTTGAACTGCGGGGCTACCGTCCTATAGTGGAGTGCGATCTGGCGGCCGTCAAGGAGGGGATCGATTTGATCCGGGAGTCGGAGCGGCCGGTGATCTACACCGGAGGGGGGATTCTCAGCGCGGATGCTGATCGGGAGCTCTTTGAGTTTGCGACTTCGCTGGGGATTCCCGTGACGACCACCCTTTTGGGTCTGGGTGGATTCCCCGAGACCCATCCCTTGTCCTTGGGAATGCTGGGTATGCACGGCACCTATTTCGCCAACATGGCTATGAACGAAGCGGATCTGATCATTGCCGTAGGGGCACGGTTCGACGATCGAATCACGGGAAAACTCGATGAGTTTGCCCCCTATGCGAAGATTCTCCACATCGACATCAGCCCGGCCAATATCAACAAAAGCGTATGGGCGGACGTCTCCGTGGTGGGGGATGCCCGGGTTGCCCTGCGGCACTTTAATGCGCTTTTGAAGGACGTGGATTTAACGGAGCGAAAGAAGGCCTGGGCCACTTGGTTGGAGACCGTGGCGCGCTGGAAGCGGGAAAAGCCCCTTTCCTACACTCCGAGCGACTCCGCCATCATGCCCCAATATCTCGTGGAGCAGATCCGCGAGGCCACGCGGGGAGAAGCGATCGTGGTCACCGGAGTGGGGCAGCACCAGATGTGGGCGGCTCAGTACTACCGGTTCACCAAGCCCCGGACGATGATCACCTCCGGCGGCCTGGGCACTATGGGTTTCGGCTTCCCTGCTGCCATCGGCGTCCAAATGGCCCGGCCGGACAGCCTGGTCGTGGTGATCGATGGGGATGGGAGTTTCGAGATGACCCATCAGGATGTGGTCACCGCGGTGAATTACAAACTGCCCATCAAGGTGGCCATCGTCAATAACGGCTATTTGGGGATGGTGCGGCAGTGGCAGGAACTCTTCTTTAATCGGCGCTATTCCTCTGTTGATTTGAGACCTCAGACGGATTTTGTGAAGCTGGCGGAAGCCTACGGCGCCACAGGCCTGAGGGCCACCACACCGGAAGAAGTCCGCCCCACGCTGGAAAAGGCGTTGTCCATCGATGGGCCCGTGATTATGGATTTCCAAGTGGCCCGGGAGGCCAATGTCTTTCCCATGATTCCGGCAGGAGCGGCGGCCAAGGATATGCTGCTGGCATAGGAGGAGCGCGGAGGGATTATGTCCAGGCGCAACGGTGAGGGAACCCCGCAGGAAGCCAAGCACACGATTGCAGTGCTTGTGGAGAACAAGTTCGGTGTGCTCGCCCGCATTGCCAGCCTGTTCAGCGGGCGCGGCTACAATATCCACAGCTTGACGGTTGGAGAAACTCAGGATCCGACCGTCTCCCGAATGACCATTGTCTCCAGCGGGGATGACAAGATCATCGAGCAAATTCTCAAACAGCTGGCCAAGCTTATAGAAGTCATCAAGGTGGAAGATTTGACTCAGCAAAACTTCGTGGATCGCGAGATGGTTTTGGTTAAAGTCAATGCGCTGACCGAAATGCGCGCGGAGATCCTGAGAATTACCGATATTTTCCGGGGCAACATCGTCGATGTGAGTCCCAGTACCTATACGATTGAGGTCACCGGAGATGTCGGCAAGGTGGAGGCCCTGATCAGTCTGCTGCGGCCCATCGGGATCTGCGAAATCGCCCGCACCGGTAAGGTTGCCGTGTCGCGGGGTCTCAACATGCTCCAGGAAGTCGATGTGTAGACCTTCCCCTCCACCCGATCCCTCCCTCTCGAGGGGGAGGGCCAGGGCGGAGGTGAGTAGATTGTTGTCGCAGCGGAATGATTGCCGGGGGGGAAATCCCTCCCGCACGGAAAAGCTGAGAAGGAGAGCTCCATGGCACAGATCTACTACGACCGCGACGCGGATCTCAGTTATCTGAAAGGAAAGAAAATCGCCATCATCGGCTACGGGAGCCAAGGGCACGCCCACGCCAACAACTTAAGAGACAGCGGTCAGGACGTCGTTGTCGGGCTGCGTCCCGGGAGCAAATCCTGGAAAAAGGCGGAAGGGGCGGGCCTGGCGGTCACGACGACCACCGGAGCCGCCGAAGTCGCCGACATTATCATGATTCTGGCTCCCGATGAAACCCAGTCCGAGATCTACCGCCAGGATCTGGAGCGCCACTTGAAGGCCGGAAAGGCTCTGGCCTTCGCTCACGGTTTCAATATTCTCTTCGGGCAAGTGGTCCCGCCGCGGGACGTCGACGTATTTATGATCGCGCCCAAGGCTCCAGGTCACCTGCTGCGCCGTCTGTTCGTGGAAGGGGTGGGGGTTCCTTGCCTGCTGGGGGTGCATCAAAACGCCACCGGAAAAGCGAAAGAGATTGCTCTCGCCTACGCCAAGGGGTTGGGTGGCACGCGGGCGGGGGTTATTGAGACCACTTTCCAGGAAGAAGCGGAAACCGATCTGTTCGGAGAGCAGTGTGTGCTTTGCGGCGGTCTCACGGAGCTTGTGCGGGCCGGCTTTGATACTTTGGTCGATGCCGGCTATCAGCCCGAGATCGCCTACTTCGAGTGCTTGCACGAGCTCAAGCTCATCGTGGACCTGATCTACGAAGGCGGAATCAGCAACATGCGCTATTCCATCAGCGACACGGCTCAATATGGCGATATCACCCGGGGCCGGCGGCTCATCACGGAAGAAACGCGAAAAGAAATGAAGACGATTCTCAAGGAGATTCAGTCCGGTTTGTTTGCGAGAGAGTGGATTTTGGAGAACCGGGCGGGGCGCCCCGTATTTAACCGTCTCACTGAAATAGATGCCTCCCATCGCGTTGAGGCAGTCGGGGCGAGGCTCCGCAAGATGATGAGCTGGATCGGGGGGAAGGAGATTCAAAGGGATTGAACGGCCCGGGCCGGAGGATCTCATTATGAAGGGCAGAGCGGTGCCCATTGCCCGGGATTCCTTGCGGTTTCTGATTCCTCTAGGGATAGTAGGGCTTGTTTTCCTTCTGCTCGGCTGGGAAATCCCGGCGGGCCTTTCTGCGATCTGTTTTCTATTCGTCCTCTATTTCTTTCGTGATCCCGAGAGACAGATCCCTTCCGGCAGTAACCTCTTTTTGTCCCCCGCCGATGGAACCGTCTCCGCCGTGGAGAAATTTCAGGATGAAGCGAGCGGTTCCCGGGAGAATTGGCGGGTGGCGATCTTCCTTTCCGTATTCAACGTCCACGTAAACCGGTTCCCCGTTCGAGGGAGAGTCGTTTCTCTGAACTATCGTCCGGGGAAATTCCTCCCGGCTTACCATCAACAAGCATCCCGCGAGAATGAACAAAACATCCTTGTGATCCAGGGAAGCATGGGGCCTGTGGTCGTCAAACAAATCGCCGGAGTTTTGGCCCGGCGCATTGTTTGCTGGGTCCGTAAGGATCAGGAGTTGGATGCTGGAGAGCGCTTCGGTCTCATCCGCTTTGGCTCCAAAGTTGAGGTGATCATGCCGGCCTGGATGACCCTGAACGTCGCCGTCGGAGATCGAGTAAAGGGAGGGGTGAGCATCCTGGCCCGGGTCCCGGAGGACAGCCATGCCCTGGTTTAAAAAAAAGACTCCGGTGGAAGAAAGCCGAGTGCCAAGGAAGTTGCAAATCCCCGAAGGGCTATGGCTGAAGTGCACTCAATGCCGGGAAATTCTCTATAGCAAGGAGCTCGAGCGCAACCTGAAAGTCTGTCCCAAGTGCCGCTATCACTTCCGGCTAAGCTCCTGGGAACGGATTGCCACTCTTGCCGACCCGGAAAGTTTTCAGGAGCATGACGCTCGCTTGAGCTCGCTGGATCCTCTGCGGTTTAAAGATTCCCGACGCTACCGGGATCGGCTGGCAGCGGCCGTGAAAGATACGGGTTTCCAGGAAGCG
>DATEAK010000280.1:0-9221 GCA_035288405.1 bacterium
CGCTTCCTGGCGGTCACAACGGCTCCCACCGTGATGGATCTCTACCATAACGTGGATTTTGTCTTTAATAACCCGTTTGTGTTCAAGGATCGCTTCGGGGGAGAAGAGGATTACTTCAGCGGAAAGGGCGAGGCTTTCCCCGGCCGGGTCTGGGATACAAACTTCGTGGCGGACGTGGGGGCCTTTCAGCTCCAGAGCTGGGAAGCCCGGGGCGCCGGCGGGAAGAACATTATGTTCGAGCTCGCCGATAATACCATGTGCGCTCATATCTCGGAGTTCCCGGTGGGGACTTACAAGAAAGGACACCGCCACGGCCCGGGCGCTCACGTCATCATCATCAGCGGCGAGGGTTACTCCTTGCTGTGGCCGGAAGGACAACCCATCAAACAGGTGGACTGGAAGGTGGGGAGCATGGTGGTGCCCCCGAATATGTGGTTTCACCAGCATTTCAACCCCGGGAAAAGCCCCGCCCGCTACCTGGCCTTGCGCTGGGGAAGCCGCAAGTATCGGCGCGGCGAGGACGTGGCCATGCGGCGAGACCAAGCGACGGCGCGCTGGGCCGAGATCAGCGTGAAAGAAGGGGGAGGCCAGATCGAATACGAAGACGAGGACCCGCAGATCTACCGGATATTCCATGAGGCGTGCAGCACACGCGGCGCCGAGGTGAAGATGTCCACTCATCCCCAAGCCCGAAAGTGAGAGGGGCAAAGGTCGCACACGTGACCCCAAGAAAGGAGGGTTTCGGATGACGGAAGCAGGGGGAGAGGATCTCAGTTATTACCAGAAGTGGCTCCAACGGGATGGGATTCCGATCCTCCGGGACTTTTATCTCGAGAACATCCGCACCGTTCCCCTGGTGCGCTGGGATAGAAAGGGAGGGCTGGGGGTTTACCTGAACCTGGCGGGAGCTGCGGAAGCCGATGACAGCTACATTTGCGAGATCCCTCCCGGAAGCCGGCTCAAGCCCCAGAAACATCTTTATGAGGAGCTGATCTTCGTCATCAGCGGGCGTGGGGCTACCACTGTCTGGAACGAGGGGGGGAAGCCCCAAACTTTCGAATGGCAGGAAGGAAGCCTTTTCTCTCCGCCGCTAAACACCTGGCACCAACATTTCAACGGGCGCGGTGATCAGCCGGCTCGCTACCTTGCCGTCACCAACGCCCCGCTGGTTCTAAATTTGATCCAGAACGAGGACTTTGTTTTTGGATGCGGCTTCGTGTTTCATGACCGGTACCGGGGCGATGATGGGTACTTTAGCGGGGAAGGCCAGCGCATGGGAGCTCGGAGCTGGGAGACGAATTTTGTGAAAGACGTACGGGAGTTCGGGCTCATCGACTGGAAGGAGAGGGGAGGAGGAGGAAAGAGCATCTTCTTCGAACTGTGCGAGAACAGCATGTCTTCCCACATTTCCCAGTTCCCGGTAGGCACTTACAAGAAGGCTCATCGCCACGGCCCCGGAGCCCACGTGGTGATCCTGAGAGGGAAGGGCTATACCCTGATGTGGGAGGCGGGGAAACCAATCCAGCGCTTTGACTGGCAGGAAGGAACCCTGATCGTCCCTCCGGAGGGCTGGTTTCACCAACATTTCAACACGGGCAAGGAGCCAGCCCGTTACATGGCCTTTCACCGCCCTGGTTCCAGCCGCAAGTACCGGATGAGAAAACAGTGGGGAATCGATCTCAGCCTGAAGGAGGGCGGAGACCAGATCGAATACGAGGATGAGGATCCGGCGATCCGAAAGCTTTTCGAGGAAGAGCTGGCCAAGGAGGGAGTTGCCTCCGGAATGGACAAAGTGCTGGCGAGCGGAAGTTAAGGGGATCGGATGCATAGGGCGGCAGCGTAGCCTTTCTAGGGGTCGTAACAGACACGGAGTGAAACAGATGATCAAAGTCTCGGGTCTTGTCAAGAAATACAAAGTAGGCAGCGGGGAAGTAGGCGCAGTCCAGGGTGTGGATTTCGAGGTGAAGCGCGGCAAGTTCTTTACTCTCCTGGGCCCCAGCGGTTGCGGCAAGACCACCACCCTGCGTTGCGTAGCCGGACTCGAAAAGCCCAACGAGGGGGATATCGAGATTGATGGTAAAGTAGTCTCGTCGCCATCCCGAAGGATCTTCGTCCCTCCCCACGATCGGGACATTGGCATGGTCTTTCAGTCTTACGCGATCTGGCCTCATATGGATGTGTTTTCCAACGTGGCTTTTCCCCTCATACACGGTAAGAGACGTACCCCTCGACGAGAGGTCAAGGAAAGAGTGGAGAAGGCCCTTGCCCTGGTAAAGTTGCAGGGGCTGGAGCGCAGGCCCGCACCGATGCTCAGCGGGGGCCAGCAGCAGAGGCTGGCTCTGGCTCGGGCGATTGTTCAGGAGCCTAAGGTTCTTCTCCTGGATGAACCCTTGAGCAATCTGGACGCCAAGCTGCGGGCCGAGATGCGTTTTGAACTGCGGGGACTTGTGAAGCGTCTCGGGATCACGACGCTTTACGTGACCCACGACCAGATGGAGGCTCTCACCATGTCCGACGAAGTGGCCGTGATGCAAGGTGGGGTTGTCGTCCAGTCGAGTTCCCCCCGGGATCTCTATACCCGTCCTCAAAACCCGTTTGTCGCTTCCTTCGTCGGGACTGCGAATTTTTTTCCGGGAAGAATCGTCGGTGAGGTGGGCCTCGATCATCTAGTTCCTGTGAACATCGGCTGCGCGGTATTTCGCTGTTTGCTCTCTGGAGGAGAAAGTTCCGGCCAGGAAGTGATTGTCTCCGTACGCCCCGAACATTTTTCACTTTTGTCGAAGGGACCACCGGAAAAGTCCAATGTCCTGGAAGGACGCGTGGTGGATGTCCTCTTTATCGGGGAAGCCCTGGATTGCCAGATCGAGGTTGCAGAGAAAATCGTTCGTGCCCGCGTGCCTGCCTCCACGGCGGTTTCGGAAGGAGAATCCGTCTACCTGAGTGCTTCCCCTGAGGACTGCGTGATCATCAAACCCTAGAGCGATGAGACTACGCCGGACTGATGAGACCCGGAGCGGCTCCGGACCTCGAGGAAGCCAGGGGACTCCCCCGGGGATCTTAAATCTGACGGATTACAGCTGGCTCATGTAGCCCTTCTCTCGATAGTAACGTTCAGCTCCTGGATGGAGCGGGGCTCCAATCCCCTTCCACATCGTGTAGGGATCCATGGGGTAGGTCATCGGGCTGCGCTCCCGCGGCAGGTGACGATAGCGCGCTTCCAATTCCGAACGTTCCTCGACCATCACCGCTGTGATCGTGTGCGCGAGTTCTTCGGGCATATCTTCTCGGACAATGATCGCCCAGTTCCACCAGCTCATACCACTGCGCCGTCGCCCACTCCAAGGTGACATCCGCCGGCGTCATGACGGCTTGCCCGCTTTACCAGCGCAAGCGTGCCTGCCGCTCCTCCGGCGTGTCTGCGGTGTGAAACGCGCAGTAGCCGAGAGGGTTCACGTGACGGCATTCCGGACAGGTTCGATTGGCCGCATTGCTATTGTACTCACCGTCGGGTGTGCCAGTTTTTCTGAATATTAACTGTGATAGACTGGTGCTGTTCCAACCGAGCCCTCCCCGGGATCGAGCAGCGGCCTTGCGGCAAAGAGTGCAATTGTGTGGGCCGAGTCAGTGGATATGAATCGCTGGAGCGGCACCAAGCGGATAACTTCGGTCAGTCGGGAAGTGAGTGAAAGTGTAATGACCATGGATAAGCAGTGGGCCCGCAGCGCCATACTCCTGGTGATCGGACTGGGCTCTTTTATGGGCGCTGTGGACAGCGCTATCACCACGATCATTGTTCCGGTGATTCAAAAGGACTTTTCCACCAGCGTGTTGGCCGTGCAATGGGTTACTCTGGCTTTCCTGGTCACCGTCAGCGGCTTTCTCCCGGTATTTGGACGTCTCGGAGATTTATGGGGACACCGCACGGTTTACCTCTCCGGCGTCCTCGTGTTCACGCTGTCTTCCTTTTTATGCGGCTTGGCTCCAACCGTGGTTTGGCTAATCAGTTTCCGGGTTTTTCAGGCGGTGGGATCGGCGATGGTAGGCTCCGTGGCTCCAACCCTTCTGACCATGAGTTTTCCTCCTGAAAATCGCGGGCGGGTACTGGGCCTGCAATTGACCATGACCTATCTAGGGTTGATTGCCGGTCCTTCTCTGGGCGGTTTTCTCACTCAGTTGTGGCACTGGAGGGCTGCCTTCTGGATCAACGTACCGATCGGGATGGTCCTTTTCCTTGCTACTCTCTGTGTAGTGCCCAGTGGCGGCAAAGGACGGAGGGAACGCTTCGATTTCGTCGGCGCCGTACTGCTTTTTACCGCAGTTGCCGCAGGATTGCTGGGGATTACGGGTAGCGGCGGGAAGACGCCGGCCGGTCTGATCCTCCTGGGCATGTTGCTTGGGTTCTTCTTTGCCCGCCGCGAATTGCGGCTGGAAAGCCGGGGGGAGCCCGTCCTGGTTCGCATGTCACTGTTCCGAAATCGTATTTTTTCCTTAAGCGCGGGAGTGTCTCTCGTTGGTTACACCTGCGAGTTCTTCGTTACTTTCCTGGTCCCCTTCTACCTGATGCAGGTACTCGGGTTGTCCGGTGGTGCCGCCGGGTTGTTGCTTACGGTGAAATCGATCGTGATGGTCTTCGTAGCACCCTTGTCCGGGAACTTGTCCGATCGGTTGGGCCCCCGCCCGCTCAGTCTTGCGGGCATGGGATGTTATGCGGTTTCGTTGATCTTCCAGGCTCAGCTCACCGGGCATAGCGGTATGATCTGGGTTGCCTCGCTCCTTATCTTGTCCGGCATCGCCGTGGGGCTTTTTGTCTCTCCCAATAATAGTGCCATGCTGGGAGCTGCGCCGCAGTCAGCTCAAGGGGTAGCCTCTGCCGTATTGGCTTTGGTAAGAAATTTGGGCATGGCCTTTGGAATTGCGTTCTCGGGTGCCTTATTGGCTTTCCGCCCGGCAAGCGTGCTGGACGGTTTCCGCTTTGCGATGTTTTTTGGAACGATCATCGCAGCAGTCGGGATCGTCTTGTCGGCGTTTCAAAAACGCCTTCCCGCGGTCCTGCCGGCAGAGCGTAGGTCATAGGGTTAAGGCGGAGAGGAGTCACCCTCGCTGCAGTTTTCCCCATCGAGTTTGGATCAGGGTGTTGCGACGGGGGTTGTCTCGGGAAATTAGAGAGCCTCTCGTTCCGGCTCTGGTCCCGCAGAACCGTCCCCGGTAACGGTTTCGGGAATCCCCGTGGGAGCAAGGCGGCCCTCTTCGCGCTGCAACCCGGACCATTGCACCAAGGCGATCACCCCAAAGAGTGCTGCGCCGAAGGTCATCGCGGGCAGCCAGAGACTGCCGACTAGGCCCGTCGGGACGATCATTCCCGCGCCGGCCAGACCAGTCAGGAGTCGCAAGGGAATCCTCATGGGTCTGAAGAGATAGCCTGCAAGAGCTACCGCAAGGGCCCCCGCCCCGGCAATCGCCGTGACCACATCGTAGACAATGTGGCGCAGGTTTCCGACCAAGAGCAGGGTAGGGGAATAAACAAAGAGAAAGGGGACTACATAGGCGATGGCCCCAAAGCGCATACCCGTCAGACCCGTGCGCCACAGGTCGGAACCTGCAATGGAGGCGGCGGCATAGGTGGCCAGGCAGACGGGAGGTGTGATCATGGACATCATCCCAAGATAGAAGATGAAGAAATGGGCTGCAAGCGGGGGAACGCCTATTTGAATTAAGGCCGGGGCTAACAGCCCCACTAGGAGAAGGTAGACCGCCGCCGTGGGCATTCCCATCCCCATAATGATGCTGATCCCCGCCGTGAGCAGGAGAAGGGGGAAGAGGTTCGAGCCCGCCAGATGTACGAGGCCCAGAGATAACCCGAAGCCGAGACCGCTCACATTGAGGACTCCGATGACGAAGCCGGCTGCGGCACAAACCACGCCGATCTCCAGAAGCCCTCTTCCTGTTCCCTCGCACAGTCTAAGAATCTTCTTCAAAGTAGGGCGAGTATTCTTCCGGAATGTAGCCAGGACCAGCAGCGCCCCGGTGGCGAGAAAGCCTGCCTTTCCGGCGGACAAGCTAAGCCAGAGCAGCGTGTAGATTAGGATCCCGATGATCGGGGCGAAAAGCCAGCCGCGCCTCAAGACGGAGATCATTGCAGGGAGTCCGGAAGCGGGAATTCTTTTAAGGCCGAGCTTAGCGGCTTCCAAATCGATCTGGATGAACAGGATCAGGTAGTAAAGCAGCGCCGGAATGATCGCCGCCAGGACGACTTTGCCGTATGAGATTCCCAAGAACTCCGCGATCAAGAAAGCCGTGGCTCCCATGACCGGCGGCACGAGCTGGCCTCCTGTGGAAGTCACAGCTTCGATGGCTCCGGCCATATGGGCGGGGTAACGGGCCGCCTTCATCATGGGGATCGTGATGACTCCATCGACGACCACGTTGGCGACAGCGCTCCCCGAGATGGTACCGAAGAGGCTGCTGGAAAAAACAGACATCTTGGCAGGACCGCCGCGGAATCTCCCCATGGCGGACATGGCAAAATCGATAAAAAACTCGCTTCCCCCGGTGACATAAAGTGCTTGTCCCAATAGGATGAATGCCAGGACGTCGCTCACCACGACCCCGAGGGGTAAGCCGAGAAGGCTGTTTGTGTCCAGGTAGAGATAGGTAAAGAGTCGTTCCCAGGGGACCTCCTTGCCATAAAGTATTCCCGGAAACAAGGCGGCAAAGCGGGCGTAGAAGATGAAAAACCCGATAATGACCACCAGGGCCCAACCGGCGATGCGGCGGGTGGCCTCCAGGACCAAAAGGACCGCAATCCCTCCCAGAATCCATTTGTCCGGAGTGGCAAAGGCCTGCTCGTACAGGAGGATGGGATAACGAACCGCGATGTTCAGGCCTAAAATAATCCCCAGGCAGGCCAGGAGCCCGTCATACCAGGGAAGTTTTGAGCTTGCGCGTTTCGAGGGCATCCCCAGGAAAACGGAAGCAAGAACAAGTCCGAGGAAGAGACCGATGGCCTGTTCCCTGAAAATGACCTTCCCGAAGTAGGTGTGAATATCAAGGGCAAACCCGGCGCTGCTCAGTGTAAGGAGGATAAGCAAGGCCCGCTGCAACCACCCGAGAGGACCCGGGTGGATGCGAAAGCGGGCCAACTCTCCATCTGGTACAACTTGAATTTCGGCGGAATCCTTGCCGGTCATTGAATATCCGTCATTTGGCGGCTGCGCGCTCAATCTCGGCTTGCACCTTTTCCATCTCGGCAGACCACACGCCTTTTTCCCGGAAGAACTTGATGGCCCCAGAATGATAGGGGATCGTGGCGATCGTCTTCACCATTTTGTCCCTGCCAAAGAAACGCAGGTTCGGGTTGGCTTTCTGGGTGGCCTCTTCCTGCTCCCAGAGGGTCTTGGTAATCTGATACGCGACTGCGTCGCTCAAGCTTTTGCCGGCGGTCAAATAGACATCGTATCCCTCGACCGCTACATCGGTGACGGCGCCGGTGACGCTTCCTGCTTTTAGAGGAAAGGCGAACGTTCCTGCCATGACGGACTGCATGCGCTTCACCCCGGCGGGACTGCTGTCAATGGAGAGGAAGCGAATCCCTCCCGGGATGCTGGCGTTGGCCTCTTCCAGTTTCGCGGAACCCACCGCGTGCAGGGAAGCATCCGCCCGGCCTTCAATGAGAGCCTGAATTCCTTCGTTGACTCCGGGTACGGGGACTTCGACGATGTCCTTCCAATCCAGTCCGGCACTGGCCAGGATGGAACCCACGTTGTAAAAAACGGCTAGCTGGGCCGTGTAGCGTGACGTGACCCTCTTTCCCCTCACGTCTTCGAGCCGCTTGAAGTCGGAGTTGTTGCGCACCACGATCCCGACGGCCAGGGGAAAGATCACCGACAGCATCCGCAGGTTCGGGGCGGGGTGGAAGGGTTTCTCTCCCCGGTAGGCATGCAAGGCATCGCTCGTGTTGTTTAGGCCCAGTTCCAACTCCCCTGTGTTGAGCAGGGGAATGTAGGTAGAGGAACCCGAATAGGGCTGGACCCGCACCTGAATACCGGATTGCTCACTGAGAATTTTGGCCAGACCGCTCGCGACGCCGTAATAGGCGGAGCCGGCTGGATTGGTTCCCAAGGCGACGAGCCTGGGCAATGGGGCTGCGGCCCATAGCGAATTGACCCCCATGACCAGCAAGAAAATCAGTGCAGCGCTCCCGAGACGCTTCGTATGAGAACCCATAGGACACCTCCTTTGCTCCAGAACTTTCGGAAATACCGGAGTCAAGAAACACTTTTGCTCCGGGGGATGAGAAGCCCCAAAATAGGCTTAGATTTTCGGGCGATGATCATAATGTAATACAAACCCGGTCAGAGAGTCAAGCGCAGGAAATGAAGGCTTCGACGTGAGCCACTACACCAACGAGAAACTGCGGGTGGGACAAGCATGGAGTGGTTGTTGACAGGCGGGAAGATATCTGATAGAAGGAAACAAATTTGAAAGGGTTACAGCTCCACGGTTCGTTTCTCCGCACAACGAATTCAGGGCAATTGGGTTTCCCGAAAAGGGTTTCTCTATACCCGAGCGGAGAGTTTTCCCGGCAGATGGAAGTGCACCTGTGCCTGATCCGAAGATAAATCTATTCTCCAGCACTCGGAAAAGAGAAATCATCTCCATCTTGGGTGGATTGGCTCTTTGGGAGTTTGGCTGCCGCCTGTTCTTTAAGAATGAACTCTTCCTCGCTCCTCCCTCAAGTGTGGTCAAGGCCTTCGCCGACATGGCGGCCTCCGGTGAAATTGTCAGGCATCTGTCGGCCACTTTCCAGGAGTTCGTTTACGGATTGGGCGCGGCAATCCTCGTCGGACTGGTGGTGGGGTATTTCACCGGAATCTCCCGGGCGGCCGACAATTTTCTGGATCCCTGGATCGGGGCTTTTTACTCGGTTCCCATTATTACCATTGTTCCTCTCATCATTATCTGGTTCGGGCTCGGGATTTTTTCCAAGGTTATCGTGGTCTTCCTGGTTACCGTCGTGGCCATCATCGTCAACACGGGATCGGGGATCAAATCGATTGAGCGCAGCTGGTTCGAGGTGGCCCAAGTATACCAACTGGGCAAGATGGAGACTCTGTGGAAGGTTACTATCCCCGCGGCGCTTCCTTTCCTGCTGACCGGAATCCGGCTGGCGGTGGGCCGAGCCCTTCTCGGGGTGGTCGTCGCCGAGCTCATGGCCTCCCAGG
>DATEAK010000281.1:0-2332 GCA_035288405.1 bacterium
CGCTCAAACTCTCTCTCCTGCAAGACCCGCAAGATCTTCACCTGGAGGGAAGGGCTTAAATCTCCGATTTCATCCAGGAACAGTGTCCCGCCATGTGCCGCCTCAAAGCGGCCCCGCCGCATCTCCGTGGCCCCCGTGAAGGCTCCCTTTTCATGTCCAAAGAGTTCGCTCTCGAGGAGAGTCTCCGGCAGGGCGGCGATATTGACTTTAATAAAGGGACCGCGGCTGCGGGGGCTGTTGTAGTGGATTGCCTTGGCGATGAGTTCCTTCCCGGTGCCGCTTTCACCCCGGATCAGGACCGTGGAATCGCTGGCCGCCACCCGGGCCACCAGGCTAAACACTTCCTGCATCTTGCCGCTGCTGCCGACGATGTTGTCGAAGCGGAAGCGATCCACCAGTTTTTCCTTCAGCTCCTTGACTTCCTGCACCAGGTGCTGGCGCTCTTCGGCGCGGCGGATGAGCTGGAGGAGCTCGTCGAGCTGGATCGGTTTGGTCAGGTAATCGTAGGCCCCCTCCTTCATGGCTTGCACGGCGCTGTCCACGGTTCCATAGGCGGTCACGATGACCACCGGGATCTCCGGGTTGACTTTCCTGGCTTCTTGGAGGAGTTCAAAACCGCTCAAGCCCGGCATGCGAAAGTCGGTCAATACCAGGTCAATGCTCCGGGATCGCAGGATCTCCAGCGCTTCTTCTCCACCTGCCGCGCTCAGGACCTGAAATCCTTCCTTGCGCAGGAATCCGCACACCATATCGCGCTGAACTTTCTCGTCGTCCACAATGAGGATGGAAAAGGAATCCATGAACGTTATTGATCTCCGCCGGGCAACCACAAAGTAAACGTGCTTCCCCGGTCTTTCGCGCTCTCCACGCTGATTTTCCCGCCGTGGGCTTCGATGATCTGGCGGGCCAGTGTGAGCCCGAGACCGGTCCCACTCTGTTTGGTTGTAAAGTAAGGGTCAAAAATTCTCTCCCGGTCTTCCGGGCTGATTCCCGATCCCGAATCCTTGACCGAGAGAGTAACGCCGTTCTCGTTTCGCATCGCGGACAGTTCCACGCTTCCCTCCGAAGGCGTGGCCTGGATTCCGTTCAGAATGAGATTCATGAGAGCCTGCTTGAGCTGTCTCGGGTCGGCTGAGACGACGGGAAGATTTGGCTCCAGGTCGGCTTTCCAATGAAGATCCCTGGAACGGATTTCTTCCTTCAGCAAAGTCTCCAGTTCGGATACCAGCGTCACCAGGGAAACCGTTTCTTTTTGCAGGTTCATCGGGCGGGCCAGGGTGAGGAAGTTCTCAATGATCCCGTTCATGCGGCTTACCTCGTCCCGGATGACCCGCAGGATTTCCTGATACTGCTCGCCGTCTTCAGGAGATCCCGGGGTGAATTCGCGCTGCAATCTCTGCAGCCCCATGCCGATCGCATTGAGGGGATTCCTCACCTCGTGGGCTACCCCCGCGGCGAGATTTCCGAGGGACGCCAGGCGATGGCGTTCCTCGGCTTCTTTTTCAAGGACACGGGTGCGATGCAACTGGGTCTGCTGCTCGGCGAAGATCATCCCCACAGCGAAGGCGGCCACCAGAAGAACCGCGGCTCCGTAGAGAAAAAGCGAGCGCAGGGCGTTGCGCCAGGCCGCTTCCACATGGTCCATGCTGAGCCCGATTCGGAAAATACCCAGAGGAGTTCTCTCGACGATGAATGGAGCTGCGAGCTCCAGAGTCTTTTTCCTTGCGGGGGAATCCAAAATCCGGCTGGCCTCGCTGCCGGATTTCAAAATTCCTTCCAGGAAAGGGTTCTTTTCTTCCGCGCCGAGACGGCGGCGGTCGCTGGAGGCAACCACCTTGAAGTTGGTGTCCTGCAAAGAGACGTAGCGCAGCCGGGGGTCGGAGTGCAGGTCATCCATGAGCTTCTGCAGTCCCACCTCCTCACGGAAACCTAGAATGTAGTCTGCATTGGCCATGATCACGATCGCCCCGGGAGCGTTCTTGCGGCGGACGGCCACGCCGAACTGGCGTCCCTGCCAGAATTTCTTCTCCCCGAAACCCTCCAGAACTTCCTTGGCCTTGCCTTCCAGCAGGGGGGAGTAAAAGTGCCGGCGCAGATGCTCACGCATTTGCGCTCTCATCTCCGGAGGCATCTGCTGCATCATCCCGCCAAAGGGTCCCATCCCACTCATCATCCCGCCCCGAGTGAAGGGACCTCTCCCGGGCTGCAGTTCCACCGGTTCCCCTTTTTCGTTCAATATCTCGATTTTCTCCAGCCGGTTCTCCTGGGCGATCCGCAACACATCTCTCTGGGAAAACCTGCCGTTGCTCGCCAACTCATCGATGAGGCGGGC
>DATEAK010000282.1:0-3838 GCA_035288405.1 bacterium
AGAGCGCGGTTACTTTGCTCATGATCGCCGGTCTGCTGGCCCTGATGCGGATCAAGTCGCAGGAAGATTGGGTTCTGCTCACTCTCTTTGCCGTGATCTACGGCATCGGCTGGGGGGGAAGCACGCCCGTGGGGACCTCGATTCACGCGGATCTCTTCCAGGGGAAGAACTTCGGAACTATTTTGGGTACGGTCAATATGGGATTCGGATTTGGGGGCGCCCTGGGTGCGTGGTTTGGGGGATACGTTTATGACCAGACCTCGAGCTACAATCTGGCCTTCTATGCGGTCATTGTCCTGAGCGTTGTCTCAGCGGTGCTTGTCTGGGTGCTGGCCCCTCGTAAAATTCGTGCTCCAATGCGGGAACGGGGCATCGTTTCCGTGGAAGGAAAGACTCTTTGAAACGGAGCCGGTAGGGGTTAGAGGAACCCTGAATTCATGAAAGAGATAGGTCTCTCAGAAAAAGCAGTGGTGATAGAAGGGAAAAGGAAGAAGGCGAAAATGGACATCTCCTTGCTCATTCTCATCGCTATTGTGCTGGCGTTCATGGCGGTTGCCTTTCACACCCAAGGAAGAGACGGCATGTCCCGGGGTTTCGGAGTGGGGTGGAAATTGATCGAATCGGTGGGGGCGCGGCTCCTTCTCGGGTTCGTCCTGGCAGGTTTCATGCAGGTGGTCATTCCGGCCCAATACGTTTTGAAGTGGATCGGGCGGGATTCCGGGATGTCCGGGGTGTTTATCGGGTCTTTCGCAGGCTCGCTGATGCCGGGAGGTCCGTACGTTATGTTTCCGATCATCGGCTCGCTTTTCGAGCAGGGCGCTGCTGTGGGACCGCTGCTGGCCCTGGTGACTGCCTGGTCGGTGACGAGTTTCAATCGTCTTCTGGTCTGGGAGCTTCCCATGCTGGGCGCCCGGGTTGCGCTGCTTCGTTTTGGGATCAGCATCCTCTTTCCGCTCCTGGTTGGGTTTGTTAGCAATCTGGCGTTTTATCGCGGCGTTCGCTGACCCGGCGCGGACCGGGGCGGCGGTAAGCCCGCTGAGGAGGAAGTGGATCAATGGCACGAAAAGACCTGCGGACGTTTCTGGAAGAAATTCGCAAGGAGGACAGCCTGCAGATCGTCGAAGGGGCTGACCCGGATCTGGAAATTTCCCTGATCTCCGAGCTCTCTCGGAAACAGAAGAAGAATCCCGCGCTGCTTTTCGATAAATGCAAGGGTTTTTCTCCGGGATTTCGGGTGTGCATGAATCAGAGCAACACGATGCAGCGGACGGCCCTTCTCTATGATCTCCCACGAGATCTGAGTAGCCGGGAGTATACCGAGATCTTTCGGCGCAAGCTGAAGGAGTATCGCCCCGTTGCCCCCGTGGAGGTGAAAGAGGGTCCCATTCTGGAGAATGTGGAGTGCGAGGACGAGGTCGACCTGCTGAAGTTTCCCGTCTGCCGCTGGAATGAACTGGACGCCGGGCCGTATATCGGGACTCGCGACGCGATCATCACGCAAGACCCGGAAAGCGGCTGGATCAATGTGGGGACGTATCGGGTTCAGCTCTTCGGCAAGAATCGCGTGGGTCAGTACATTTCGCAAGGCCACCACGGCCGGATCATGCGGGAGAAGTATTGGGCCCTCGGGAAAAGCGCTCCGGCGGTGATGGTATTCGGGGCCAGTCCCATTTATTCCGATGTGGGATCGATGCAGCTTCCTTGGGGCCGCGGTGAGCTGGAGATGATCGGGCATCTGCAAGGGGAGCCGGTGGCAGTGATCCGGGGGAGAGTGACAGGGCTTCCGATTCCCGCGGATGCCGAGATTGTCGTGGAAGGGGAAGTTCCGCCCCCGAGTGTGGAGACGCATGCGGAAGGACCGTTTGGCGAGTGGACCGGCTACTATGCCCATGGGGGGAAGGCGGAGCCGATCTTTCACGTCAAAACTCTCTACTATCGCAATAACCCGATCCTGCTGGGCCGCAGCGGCGGTCACCTTCCCAGCGCGGCTCAGACCTGGGTTGGTATTGAAGAAGCCGGAGTACCGGATGTGGTGGGAGCGGCTCACCACGCAGGCTCGAACATCGTGGTGATTGCGCTCAAGCAGCGCTATGCCGGCCACGCCAAGCATGCCGCGTTGGCCTGCATGGGGGGCCCCAATGCCTATCACGGACGTCTGACGATTGTGGTGGACGAGGACATCAATCCCTGGGACATCCAGAAGGTCATCTGGGCCGTGGCAACCCGCTGCGATCCGGCTACCGGGATTGATGTCATCCGGGGGTGCTGGAGCACCCCGTTGGATCCCACCATTCATCCCGAGCGCAAGGAGGCCGGGGATACCACGAACAGCAGGGCGATTATCGACGCCTGCCGGCCCTTTCATTGGAAGGAGAAATTTCCACCGGAGATCGAGTGGAGTCCCGAAAGGCTGCAGGGAGCGTTCGCCAAGTGGAAGTCCCTTCTCGACTGGTCATAGAAGCCGTCCGTCAGGGAGAAACAACCTCTTTTCTATTGGCCTGACATGACGTCAGGAAGTGGAGGAGAAACAGCGCAGAGATCCGAGGTAAGAAGGCCATGGCGGATATAGCAAGCACAACCATTGAGATGCAAACCCCTTATGAGAAGTGGCAGATCGGGGAAGGGATCCGCAGTCACAGGGGTTTTGCCGTAGATCTGAACATTGCGGAGGTGGACCCGTGTGGCTCCGGTACTGTTGGCCCGCGGGTCCTGACACCCGCCAGGCGGGTACCCGGGTCGCCTCCTCGACCGCGCTCCGTCACCCTGACGAGGGTCCCACTTTCGCGCGGCTCTGCGGAGGCTTCCCCGGGGCCACCCGCGGGTCCGTGCGGGACGACGCCGGCGGAGAATTTCGGACTGGGGCCGTGCGCCCCTGCGGGGCACGCCCGGTCCCGGGAACGAAGGGACGCGAGGAGGGGATGGGGAAGAGGAAGGACTGGGGCAAGGATGAAGAGGAGATAAGCAATGGGTGCTGAATATCCGGTACTGTCGTTGCGGGAGCGGGATCGACGTTGGAAGAGGGTGCGGGATCTGATGAAGGAAAAAGAAGTGGAGTGTCTGATCCTGGCCGGGTTGAAGAGCCGCGAGCAACTGGAAGGCTACCTCACCAACGAGTATTTGGAAGGGATCGTTATTTTCCCCCTGGATGGAGATCCTGTTTGCTTGACCTGGACCGGGTCTCGAGTTACCCGCCACACGGAGAACATCCAGAGCGCAAATCAGCCCTGGGTAGAAGATATTCGGGTTGGAACTTCAGGCCAAAGTATTGCAGCCATATTGAAAGAAAAAGGGTTTGACCGTGCCCGGATCGGGGTTGTGGGGCTGGAGAGTCGGGCTCCCGGTGAAGGCTCCGGATATATTCCCTATAACACCTGGGTCCGCGTTTTGGAAGAATTAAAGAGCGCCACTTTCGTTGACCTTTCTTTTGCATTTTCTGAACTTGTGCTGGTAAAGAGCGAGGAGGAACTGGACCTGGTGCGCTTCTCCGCCAAGGTTGGAGAGAAGGCCAGTGAGGCCATGTTACGGTACATGAAGCCGGGCATCAGCGAGCGAGCGCTCTATGCAGAGATCATGAAGACGATCTTCGAGAACGGAGCGTCGGTTCGCTACCCTCTCCTGATCCTCGTTACGGGCGCGGACAATATAAGTTGGGGACCTCCCATTTGGCACTACCAAGCGCAACCTCCGCGGATTCTGCAGGCCGGAGATCTGGCGCAGGCTGAGATTTTCCCTGTCTACGGGGGCATGGAGACTCAGCAGCAAATGACGGTGTCCTTGAAGCCTGTCCATCCGATCAATGCGGAAATGGCCAAGGTGGCGCGGAAATCCTACGAGGCGG
>DATEAK010000283.1:0-7361 GCA_035288405.1 bacterium
GATGTTGCGGAAGGTGGCGCCTCGGAAGGAGTAAATGCTCTGGGCGTCGTCTCCCACGACCATGACGTTGTCGTGACTGGAAGCGAGAAGCCGTATGATCGCGGCCTGAACTTTATTGGTGTCCTGATACTCATCCACCAGAATGTAGCGGTATCGCTGCGAGAGTCTTTCCCGCACGTCCTCATGCCGGCCAAGAAGTTCCGTCAGCTTTACCAGGAGGTCATCGTAATCCAACATCGACTTCTCTTGTTTGAAAGAGGCATATTCTGCCTGGAGCCGCACGAGATCGTCGAGATAGTGGGAGAAGTGGGGGTATTCATCGGACAGAATGGATTCCAGGGGTTCTTGCCGGTTTACGGATTTGCTCAGAATATCCGCCAGCGTATTTTTGCGGGGAAATCTCTTTTCCTTGTCGCTCAGGCCCAGCCGCCCACGCAGGAGCTGGAGGACGTCCTCCGCGTCGCTGCGATCCATGATCGTGAACGTGGGGGAGTAGCCGAGGAGCTGTCCATACTTTCTCAAGATCAGATAAGCGACCGAGTGAAAGGTTCCCCCTTGGACACGATCGCAGCGTCCGTCGAGGAGGGCACTGGCCCGGCGCAGCATCTCCTCCGCCGATTTTCGTGTGAAGGTGAGAAGGAGAATCTGTTCGGGAGGAATCCCTCGGGTCACAAGGTGGGCCACCCGGTAGACGAGGGTGCGGGTCTTCCCCGTTCCGGCTCCGGCCACTACCAGAACCGGTCCCTCCAGAGTCTCCACGGCCTTCAATTGGCTCTCGTTGAGGGCCGTTCCGTAGTCAATCGTCTGGGAGGCGGGGAGAGAGCCCGCCGCGTCGCGGAGCCGGTAGGTTCTCACGGGCACCTCATGCCGTTTTGTATCCGCCGAAGATGGCCCAGTGGTGATATTTCCAGTAACAGTCCACTTCCATGTAACCCAGTTCTACGAGCCACTTCATCTGGATTCCCATGCCGGCTCGGTAGAGGCTACTTGGCTGCGCCGGATAGCCGGATTCCCCAAGATTTTCCCGGGCGAACTCGCGCCAAAGGGTTTCCGCTTCTGCGGACAGCCGCCCTTCCCTGATTTTCTCCTGGACGTGGGCGTCCCAGCGTTTGAAGTAAAAGCGCTGCAAGTGATCGGAGGGGGAAAGAATCTCGTCCGCAATGATCAGGGCTCCTCCGAGAGCCAGTTTGACGAAGATCTCAGCGAACAGAGACCGTTTCCGAGTGTGAGGGATGTGGTGAAGCACCAGGGTCGAGATGCCGAGGTGAAGAGGATCGTGAAATGACTCCATGGCCTCGTAATCATTCAGGTCCTCTCTGTAATACGTGACCCGCTCTGGAAACGCCGCCAGGCACTCCCGAGCGCAGGTCATGGCCTGCTCTGAATGCGCCACGCAGATTGCCTTTGAGTTGGGGAATTGCGTGAGAATCGCCGCTGTGAAGGCGCCGCTGCCGGCTCCCAGGTCGAGGAAGGTGAGAGGAAAATCCGGGTCGTACGGGATCATCTGCAGCACAATGGCCTGCATCTCGTCAAAGCGGGGAAGGAGGACCGGCAGATCCTGATTGTAATGGGGAGTCAGGAATTCGGGAAGGTTTTCCCTCAATCTAGCCATTCTCCGCTGAAAACTTCGACGGCGGGGCCGGTCATGTAGACGTGGTTGTTCTCAGCCCACTCCATGTTCAGATCCCCCCCCCGTAAGTGGATAGTCACCCGGCGCTCCGTCTTGCCGTTGAGAACCCCGGCCACGGCCGTGGCGGAAGCTCCGGTGCCGCAGGCCCAGGTTTCTCCCGAGCCTCTCTCCCAGGTGCGCTGGGAGACCTCGCTGCGGCTTAAGACCTCCACGAATTCCACGTTGGTCCGGCTGGGGAAAACGGGATAGTTCTCGATCAAGGGGCCGTAAAAGCCGACCTCGAAGTTCTCGACCTGATCGACGAAAATCACGCAGTGCGGGTTTCCCATGGAGACGGCGGTGACCTTGAACTTTCGACCTCCCGCCTCGATTTCTTCGGCGATGACTTGCCCTGCGGGACCCGTCATGGGGATCTCGCCGCGCTGGAGGCGGGGACAGCCCATATCGACGGTGACCGTATCCACCCGACCGTTACTGGCGTGAAGCGTGATCGGTAAGATGCCGGCCAGTGTGTCGATGCGGATCTCCGCCTTGCTCGTATATTTGCGGTCGTAGACGTATTTGCCCACGCAGCGGATGCCGTTGCCGCACATTTCGGCCTCACTGCCGTCGGCGTTGAAAATTCGCATGCGGAAATCGGCGCTCTCCGCAGGGAGAATAAGAATGATTCCGTCTCCGCCGATTCCAAAGTGCCGATCACTCATGGCCCGGGACAGGCTGGCTGGATCCGCGACTTTTTCCTTGAGACAGTCGATAAAAATGTAGTCGTTGCCGGCCCCGTGCATTTTCGTGAACTTCATTCTTGGATCCTTTGCGGATAGGGAAGACTCTTCTAAGCAAACCGCTGTCCACATTATATACATCGGGGAAATCAAGTCAACGCGCTCCAACCATTGACACAGGGGAACCCGTCCGCTATTAATAAGGCAGATCTTGCCAGTATTTCCTTTTTACAAGGGGGTAACATGCAGTTGACCCGGGGGGGAGAGTACGGGATTCTGGGAGTTTTCTATCTGGCCAAGCAGCCTCCGGGGAAAGTGGTGTTGTTGAGCGAGATTGCCAATTCCCAGGACATTCCCCAGAGTTTTCTCGCCAAGATTTTTCAGCAGCTCTCCCGGGTGAACATTATTCGCTCTGTGCGTGGTGCCAAGGGGGGGTTCACCCTGGCCCGTTCTCCGGAAACCATCACGGTGCGGGAGATCCTGGAGGTGATCGAAGGGCCCATGCGGCTAAGTGATTGCCTCGTGGGACCGGATCTTTGTGCGCGTCGCCCGCACTGCCCTCTGCAGCTGGTCTGGTTGGAGATCCACCGGCAGGTCACCGATATTTTGGAGAAGACCACAATCGCGGGATTGATGGAAATGCAGCGCCTGGATTTACCGTCTCCGCTTTTCCTCCCCCAGCCTTGAAGGGCCTCTAACTCACTCCATTTGTTGCGTTACACTTGATCCGCCGGATCACAACTGAACTCTGCTGATCTCTTCGCTTAGGGACTCACAGGCGTCCGACTCAAGGGATGTTATTCCACGGGGGAGAGGCGGCTCAAATTCCCCTTTTTGCGACCGACCTTGGCGCACGGTTTACCTCCTACCTCCACTACGTCGGCGGTTACATCGATCTTTTTGTGCAGTAAGCTTGAACCGACGCCGTACGAATCGACCGGGACCTGGAGTTTCTCAAACAGCTCGATCCTGGCGGTGTTAAACCCGCCGGAGGCCATGATCTTGAGCTCGTGAAGCCCGTGGGAGTCAAAAACTTCCCGGGCCTTGTGCACTAGTTCGGGGCAGACTCCCAGACTGTGCTCGTCGTGGGGGGCGACCGACTTATCCCGCAGGTTTCCGGAAGTATCGAAGCGTACCCCCCAGATCCTGTGTTTTCCCGGTCCTACCGCCTTGCTCAAATCCCGAGGGGTGCCTCCCCAGTGCTTGTCATAAAAAGCGGTGATCACCTGTAGTGTAGTCCCGATGCAATCGTTGTCCCAATCCACCAGGACGACGCGGTTTACACTATCCTCGATTTGCCGGTCAAAGGCCAGGGAGGCTTCGACGGTGGAGCCGCTGTAGGAGGCAATCAAGGAGTGGGGAATGGTTCCGATCCCGACGTCTCCCCAGTAATCGGCGTTGGCATCCGTGCTGACCCCGAAGGCTCCCGCCTTCATGGCTGCATACCCGTCCGTGGCCTGCACCCAGAAGTGATCGAAGCGAGCCGAGAAGAATAGAATCGGCTTCCCACGCGCCGCTTTGACCACCTCTGCGGTGGCGGTGGCCGTTCCGGTAGGACGGCTGATGACCCCGAGCAGTACGGTTTCCAGGTAAGCGAAGTACTGCTGGGGGCCTTCGATGATCATGAAAGGTTCCCATGGTTCCACCCGGTCTCCGTCAAACAGAGCCCGCACCCGGATCTGGTTCCAGCAATTGACCCAGAACCGGTTCAGCTGCTGGCGGATGCGGGCTCTCTCCAGGTGAAGGCCCGCGATGGTCTCCTCCGGCCCCTGGTCCGTGAGACGATAGAGATTGTACTGAACCTCACGGAGCTGCTTGTAGAGACGATCGGCGGCTTCCTTGTCCGAATAGCAACCGGTACAGAATTTGAGAATGGCGATGGACTCGTCGATACCAACGATTACTGCCGGCTCCCGAACAAAAAACTGGTACGTCACCCAGGGGTTGTGATTTTCCTTTTCGAGGATCTCGCTTACTCTGAGAAAGTACTTGTCCGTGTAATAGCCGGCCCGGATTTTGTCGATGGGCACCTTGAATACCCAGGGCTCCAGTCGTTTATTTTGCTCCATGACCTGCCCTCCTAACGGGACTGGAATTTGGGGCTTCTCTTCTCCGCAAAGGCACGGATGCCCTCGGCGAAATCCTGGGTTTGCGTGCTCTGTCCGATAAATTGCCGCTCGAATTCCATCTGTGTCTCCAGACTTTCGTTGAGGGAGGAATTAAGCAGCATTTTCGTGCGCCCCATGGCCAGAGTTGCTCCGGTTGCCAGGTGCGCGGCGAACTCGAAAGTGGCGCGCTCCAGTTCATCGGCGGGAACCACCCGGTTTACGATCCCCAGATCGAAGGCCTTGGCTGCGCCGATCATCTCTCCAGTGAAGAAGTATTCCGCCGCCCTCTTCATCCCCAAATGCCGGGTGAGAAAGTAACTGGACCCCCCATCCACGGAGAGCCCGATCTTTACGTAAGCCTGGTTGAAGTGTGCCATGTCGGAAGCAAAGACCAGATCACAGGCCAGCGCAAGGCTGAATCCGGCCCCGCTGGCCACGCCATTGACCGAACCGATGACCGGTTTTTCCAGGCGCCGGATGGCAGAGATCATGCCGTGAAGGTAAAAAACCAGCTCCCGCAAAAATCGCTCTCCTTCTGGAGCTCCCTTTCGAGCCGACTCCAGCATGAGCTTTACATCGCCACCGGAGCAGAAAGCGCGCCCGGCTCCGGTGAGAGTCACACAGCGGATTGTGCGATCGGACTGGCAGACCCGCAAGGCATCTATCATTTCCTGACACATGGGGATGCTGAGAGCATTAAGCTGGTCCGGCCGGTTCAGAGTGATCTGTGCTACACCGTCTCTTGTTTCCCATAGAATCGTTTCGTATGCCATTGAATGCCTCCGCTTCAAGGAAAGGGGAAAGAACAAGAACCGCTTCCCGTACGATTATACGCCGGAGCGGGCCGGCATCAAGCATGAAGCTGGAAGGCGTTCAGCGGTAAGCGCTCAGCCAGAAATTTGAAAGGAATGTCTGCCGAGAAATTTGGGCATCTAAAGCTGAGTGCTGACAGCTATTTTCGCTCTTAGACCAGCACTAAGGCTCCTAGGTAAGCCAGAAGGCCCGCAACGATCAGGTTGCCGTCCACCATGAGGAGAAATGTGAGGCCTTTAAAAACCACCTTGCGTTGGTAGAGATAGAGAGTCAGGGCGGAATAGGCCAGAGCTGCCAGCATGGCAAAGGCCAGGGGGGATACCCAGCCGAGCAGAGCAGAGCCGACGATGATGACGGCCATGGACCCGAGCATGCACCAGAGAAGCCTCAGGGTCGCCGGCTTTTCTATGAGCATGGTCAGAATTTCGCTTCCTGCAATGCGGTCCCGCTCGATGTCGCTCATGTCCAGCAGGGCCGTGCGCAGAAAAACGACCGTGAAGACGAAAAGACTCGTGACCAGAGTTGCCGGAAGGGAGCCGGAGTCCGAACTCAGGTAAGGGATGAAGACCATGACCACGGCACAAGCGATCGGAATGAAAAAGCTCTTGGAAGCCAGGATGTCCTTGGGACGGCGAATCCCAAGCACTTTCTGCCATTGGTACGGAATGAACCTGACGCTGTAGAGAACTCCCGTCAAGCTGAAGACCAGAAGACAGGCAAATGGAAGAGGTCCCAGCGGGAATGTCAAGGCCAGAGCCGCGATGCCGGCGGCCATACCCGTTCCCAACAGGGGGCGCGCGTGTCGTTCGTAAAACTCCGTACGGGCGGGTTCGTTGAATTTGTCCGCTTCCTTGTCCAAGCAGCGATTTAGGATGAACATGGAAAGCGTGTAGAGGATGGCGATCAGAGGGTAAACCGGTTTCGGTTGAATTTCCTGGAGCAACGCGGATCCGAGGGTGAGGAGTGCCGCACCCAGAGCGACAAAGAAACTGAGACGAAAGAGAGAAGTCGTCATTCGCCGCAGGCCTTGAAGCCAGAGAGGTTCGTGGAGATGTTCCAGAGCATCGATATGATCGATGACCTTCTGAATGAGCCAGTTGGGTGTTGAGGCACCGGCGGTGATGCCGACGGTCTCGAACTTTTCCAGTTCGTCCAGACGAATCTCTTTTTCTGTCTCCACGAAGAAGGCGGGGATTCCATAGGATTCGGAAATCTGGGCCAGGCGCCGGGTGTTGCCGCTGTTCTTGCCGCCGATGATCACCATGGCATCGACCTCCTGGGCCAATTCCCGAACCTCCCTCTGGCGATTCAAGGTCTCGAAGCAGATCGTGTTCACCACGTCGCAGACCCCATAGCGTTTTCTAAGCGCCCCGGCAATCTGCAGGAAATATTGCTCATCAAAAGTGGTTTGGGCAACGACGCAGACTTTCTCGAAATTGGGCAGCTTGTCGACGTCTTCGATTTTACTGATCACGGTTCCCTGCCCGCGGGCAAAGCCCAGGTGACCGATCACCTCGGGGTGCTTTTCTTCTCCGACGATGATCAGGTGATGCCCTCTCTTCAAGTAGCGCCGGATTGAGGAGTGGACCTTACTGACCAGGGGGCATGTGGCATCGCGAATGGTGAGACCTGTGGATTTGAGTTCCTGGCGCACGTCGGGGCCGATTCCATGGGCTCGTACGATGACGGTGCCGTTTGAATTGAGTTCGGAAATCTGGTTGACGACCCTTACGTCCTTAGAATTCAGGATCTCAACGGCCTGGGGGTTATGGATAATAGGGCCAAAGGTGGTGACGGATCCCTCTTCTTTGCCGGCGGCGTCCAGGACGATGTTCATCGCCCTGCGGACCCCCATGCAGTACCCGGACCCTTCCTTTGCGATGACCTTTTTCACCGGAAGTTTCCCCCTCGCAGGCGGAAATGATCGACTGTTCCTCTCTACGATAACGGGAGCCCCTATTTATGTCAAGTCATTCCTGCCCATGGCGGTTTGGAAGGAGAGACCGGGGTGCTCCTTCGGCAAGTCTCAGGGCAGGCCTTGGGGCTCCAGTAAACTTTTGCGTGGGAGGGCGGTTTCGGTTCAACTCT
>DATEAK010000284.1:0-7238 GCA_035288405.1 bacterium
AAGCGCAGCAGAGTGGCGACGCCAAAGTGGGTAAGCTGGTCTACGAAAAGAAGTGCGAGCTCTGTCACGGCGTGAAGGGAGATGGGGACGGACCCGGAGCGGCGAATTTAAATCCCAAGCCGAGAGACTTCACCCAGGGGAAATACAAGGTCATCACAACCACCCCCGGTCAGCCTCCATCCGACCAGGACCTCTTCAAGATCATCACCGACGGCATGCCGGGATCTGCCATGCCTTCCTGGAAAGAGCTTTCCGAGAAGGATCGGTGGGACCTGATGGCGTATTTGAAGAGCTTTGCCCCGGACACGTTTCAGCAGGCGCCGAAAGCCCTGCAGCTTCCGAAGGAGGTCCCTTCATCGAAAGAATCCCTCTCTCGTGGCAAGGAGATGTTCGAGGCCATCGAATGCAACAAATGCCACGGCCGTGCGGGGCGGGCGGACGGGCCGTCGGCTCCGGAGCTCAAGGATGACTGGGACCATCCGATCCGTCCGGCGGACCTGACGAAACCCTGGAATTTCCGCGGGGGGAAAACGAAAAGAGATATCGCGGTGCGGCTGGCCACCGGCCTGGCGGGCACTCCGATGCCGAGCTTTCTGGACAGTGTCGAGAAGCCCGAGGACCTCTGGCATCTGGCCAATTACGTGAAGTCCCTGGCCCCGGACAAACCGAATTATGCCACTCTCCTCCGAGTGAAACGAGTGGAAGGGGAGATCCCGGAAGATCCCAACGCTCCGTTTTGGGCTCGTCAGACCCCGGCCAATTTCCCGCTGGCCGGGCAGGTGATTGTGGACCCGCGGGATTTCAATCCTTCGATCGATATGATCACGGCGAGGGCGGTTTACACGAGCCGGGAAATCGCGTTTCACCTGACCTGGGATGATCCCACTGCCTCCCGTCCGGAACCGGCTGCGAAGGTCTTTGCGGATCAGGTGGCCATCCAGCTTCCGGTCAAGCTGTCCGAGAGTGACGAGCGCCCCTACATCCTCATGGGCGACGGCTCGAACCCGGCCTATCTGCTGCGCTGGAGTAGTGATGGCGGTGCGGAGGAGGCCGGCGCCACCGGAATCAACGCTCTTACCCCGCAGACTGCTCAAGCAGTGGAGGCGAAAGGAACGGGAGTGTTTGCCGACGGACAATATCGGCTCGTGATCAAGCGTCCCCTGCAGACGGCCGATTCCGACGATTTTCAGTTTCCGGTAGGAAAGTTTTTTCCCGTCTCTTTCATGGCCTGGGACGGCGGGGCCGGGGAGACCGCAAGTGACATGTCGTTCTCCGAGTGGTATTATGCTTTGCTTGAAGAGCCAAGTTCGAAACGACCGTACGTGATTCCACCTGTCGTGGTTCTTGTGTCCGTCGCGGCGGAGATTTTGATCGTTCGCCGCGCACAGCGCAAGGCCCGGAAAAGGGTGAATTGAGGAGGAACGGGTCAATGCGAGGAGTAGGAAGGTGTTTTTTCATCGGTGGCGTGATGGCTTTGTCTCTTGTTTTCTTGGCGGGGATCTCCCCGCAAGTGAACGCGCAGAGCGGTGGAAGCATTCTTGGGGAAGTTAAATATAACGGAACCCCGCCTGCTCCGAAAGTGATCAAGGTCAACAAAGACAACAAGGTTTGTGGAAACGAAAAGACCTCCGAGGATCTCGTCGTGGGCTCGAATAAAGGAATCAAGTGGGCCGTGGTGTCCGTCGTAGGAGTCAAGGGATCGGTTCCCAAGCCCGCTCAAAAGCCGGCGGTGGATCAAAAGGGGTGCCACTTCCAGCCCCACGTCCTGTTGACTCCCGTGGGGGCCGAGATCGACATCATGAACTCCGATGGGGTCCTCCATAACATCCACAGCACGTCGAAGCTCAACCCTTCTTTTAACAAAGCGCAGCCGGGGTTCAAAAAAGTAATCAGCGCAAAATTCGAGAAGCCCGAGTTTATCAAGATTCGGTGCGACGCCCATAGTTGGATGTCCGGCTGGATCGTGGTCCAGGATAGCCCCTACTATGCGGTTACCGATGCGAACGGATCGTTCAAGCTTGAGAACGTCCCTCCCGGAAAGCACAAGATCGAGGTATGGCACGAGACTCTGGGAAAGATCGAGAAGGAAGTGGACGTCAAGGCGGGCGCTACGACCAAGGTTAGCTTTGAGATGACCAAGAAATAATCGAATCACACACCGGCGGGTCCCGAAAGCGCAAGAGGGGGGCGTTGGATGCGGCTGGTTCTATTTCACAAGCTTCTCATCGGAACGGCGATCGTTTTTGGAGTGGGGTTCTCCGCGTGGGAGTTCTTGAGCTACAGCCGCACCGGGCGCACGGGAGATCTGGTCGTCGCCGCGACCGCCCTGATTATTTCCGGGGCGTTGGGGTATTATCTGAAAAATCTGAAACGGTTCCTGGCGTTGCCGTGAAGAACCAACCCTTCCCGAAACGAATTCACGTTGACAGACTGGGACGGCAACGCTACCATAAATTTTTCAATGAGGTGGAGATTTCCCGGGTAGGCAGGTAGAGGTCGGCGGTTGAAAAAGCCGGCTTATTCTGAGTACACGGTATGATCCGGAACAGCAGGTTCCGGATTGATAATTTCTAAACGAGAAGAGCACTCATAGGGGTCCGAGAGGGGGAAACCTCAATGATGAGCTGGCTTCCGGAAAACGTCGCGTCGTACGGCGGGGCGATTGACTCTCTGCTTTATCTCATCTACTACATCACGGGCGCAGTCTTCATTCTCGTAATGGCTTGCCTGATTTACTTCCTGGTAAAATACCGCTACCGGGAAGGTCGCCGGGCGGTTTATATCCATGGAAGTCACCGACTGGAGATCATCTGGACGGTAGCTACCGCCGGGATTCTGCTGATTGTGACGGTCTTGAGCGTACCCACCTGGGCGAAGATCAAGGTCCAGATTCCTGCAACGGACCTGACGATTCAAGTTTCCGCAAAACAATTCAACTGGGAAGTCATCTATGGCGGCCCGGATGGTAAATTCGGCACGGACGACGACAAGGCCTTCGACAACGAGATGCACGTTCCCGTGAACAAGATGGTGAAGCTTATTCTTACCTCTCAGGATGTGATCCACGGCTTTTACATCCCGCAGCTCCGGTTTCAGCAAGACATCGTGCCCGGCCGGGAAATTGTGCAGTGGTTCCAGGCCACCAAGCCGGGAAAGTATGAGATGCCCTGTGCGCAACTGTGCGGGTTCGGGCACTCCGGCATGGAGGGCTACCTCTACGTCCAAACCTCTGAGGAATACGAGCAGTGGGTGAAGGAACAGTGGTCCACGCCATGAGCGCAGAATTCCGGAACTCTTTACTGACACAACCTTCGCGATCATGAGGAGATTCGTGAATGATGAGTAATTCGACAGGGGCGGTAGCGACCGGGTTGGGTCCCCACGCCGGCCATGGGGAATCGGGCTTCGTGCGGACCTACATCTTCTCCACGGATCATAAGATGATCGGCCGGCAATTTCTATTCCTCGGACTTTTCATGCTGCTCATCGGGGGCTTGCTGGCCATGATGGTTCGCTGGGAGCTCGGCTGGCCTCAAACACCCATTCCGGCTCTGGGATGGTTATTTAAGGACAGCCAAGGAATCATTCCGCCCGAAGTCTACAACATGCTCTTCACGATGCACGCCACCATCATGATCTTCTTCGTGGTTATGCCGATTATGGTGGGGTGCTTCGGCAATTTCCTGATCCCGCTCATGATCGGGGCCCGCGATATGGCTTTTCCCAAGCTGAACATGCTTTCCTTCTGGACGGGGGCATTGGGAGGTCTGGTGATGCTGGCGGGTTTCTTCGTTCCCGGAGGGCATGCGGATGCCGGGTGGACCGCGTACGCGCCGCTTTCGGCCGTGCCCGAATATACGGGAGTCAACTGGGGGCAGAATCTCTGGTGCATCAGTCTCTTTATCCTCGGTGTTTCTTCCCTGATGGGCTCCATCAACTACATCACGACGGTGATCAACATGCGGGCTCCGGGCATGACTTTCTTCCGGTTGCCGCTGGTGATCTGGTCGCTGTTCATCACTGCGATTCTTCTGCTCTTCGCGCTGCCGGTTCTGACCTCCGCCGTGGTCATGCTTCTCTTTGACCGCCTATTCGGCACCCACTGGTTTCTTCCGATCGGTGGGGGAGAGCCGCTCCTCTGGCAGCATCTCTTCTGGTTCTTCGGCCATCCCGAAGTCTACATTCTGGTTCTGCCCGCCATGGGAGTTACCTCCGAGATTCTGTCCACGTTTTCTCGAAAGCCCGTCTTCGGGTATCGTGCCATGGCCTACTCGATGATCGCGATTGCCTTCCTCTCCTGGGTTGTATGGGGTCATCACATGTTCGTCAGCGGGATGAACCCGATGATCGGCATGGCGTTCATGCTTTCGACCATGGTGATCGCCGTCCCGTCGGCCATCAAGACGTTTAACTGGCTGGGAACACTCTGGGGCGGATCGATCCACTTTAAGACACCCATGCTTCATGCCTTGGGGTTTGTATCGACTTTCGTGATCGGGGGGCTTTCGGGTATCTACATGGCCAGCACGCCGGTGAACATTTACATTCACGACACTTACTTTATCGTTGCCCATTTTCACTATGTGGTGGCCGGAATTATTTTTGCCATGTTCGCGTCCATTATCTATTGGTTCCCCAAGATGTTCGGCCGGATGATGAGCGAGGGATTGGGGAAGATTCACTTCGTCCTCACCTTCATCTTTTTCAATCTCACGTTCTTCCCCATGCACATCCTGGGTATTGGCGGCATGATGCGCAGGATCTACGATCCGACCCAGTACGAGTTTTTACGGCCGCTGCAGCCGATCAACCATTTCATGTCCGTCAGCGCCTTGCTGCTGGGCGCTTCCCAGATTTTCTTCGTGATCAACTTTTTCTGGAGTTTCTATCGGGGAAAGAAGGCGGAGACGAATCCCTGGCATGCAAACACCCTGGAATGGGCGACCTCGTCACCTCCACCCCACGGAAACTGGGCGGGTCCCGCCCCGACCGTCTACCGGGGACCTTATGAGTTTAGCTCCCCCGAGGTGGAGGAAGACTACTTCCCCCAGAACGTGCCCCATCCGTCCTCGCTGGGTGCTCCGGCTCCAGGAGGCATGGCAGGTCATTGACCCGGTGAACTGTGGGTCTCCGGGAAACCGAACGAGGGAAAAACCGTGAGTGCAATGATTGAAAGAAAAGAGAGCGATGACCTCGGACAGCAGAACCGGCGGACCGCAACCATCCTGCTGGGATGGATTGTGGTGTTGGCCCTTGCTTCTATTCTGGTGATCGTGATCAAACACTGAGATGGCTGCCAAGACACGAATTTTAGAAGAACTGAGTAAGATGGAAGACGGGGCCGGTACCAACGGTCGGATCCCGCCGGAGTGGTCCTGGAATGGGGGCGACGATCTGTCACCGTCTTGGGAGCCCCAACGACAGCCGGTCCTGAGCAACGCGAAGATCGGGATGACCATCTTTCTGGGAGCGGAGGCCATTTTCTTTTCCGCACTGATCGCCGGATTTCTTTACCTGCGTCTCAATGCCGCGGGCTGGCCTCCACCTTCGCAGCCGCGCCTGCCGGTCTTGGCCACCGGAATCAACACGCTTTTTTTGTTGATCTCGGCATATACGATGTGGGGGGCGTTGCGTTCCATCCGCGGGGAAGATCAGGCGGGATTACTGAAAGGGCTGGGTTTCACGGTCCTGCTCGGCGGGGTTTTTCTCGCCGTGCAGGGATACGAGTGGCTGCGGCTCATCAGCTTCGGCTTCACCCTTTCTTCGGGGAGTTATGGAACCACGTTTTATACATTGATCGGGCTCCACGGCCTCCATGTTTTCGCTGCGATCACCTGGCTTTTGGTGGTCCTCATGGCAGCCAGGAGGAAGCGCTTTTCTGCTCAGGACCACCTCGGCGTGTCTATTTGCGCAATGTATTGGCACTTCGTGGTGGCTCTGTGGCCGGTCCTCTACGGGCTTGTCTATCTGGTGTGAGGAGCAGGTCTATTTTGAGGAGAATCTACCGTGAGTGAAGCGATGACAATGCATCCGCCGGAGACTTTGGAGCCGGCGGAATCCCCCCTGACCCCGGACAGCTGGGGAAAGCTCGGGATGTGGGTGTTTCTGGCCGGGGACGCCGCCGGTTTCGGAGTGCTGCTGGCGAGCTACGGGGCGATACGGGTGAGCAGCACGGACTGGCCCGTTCCTTCCCAGCATTTTGGTATTCAACTGACCGCCTTTATGACCTTCCTTCTGATCTGCAGCTCCGTCACGATGGTCAAGTCCCTGGAAGCCATCCAAGCGGAGGCCCGGGGGCGAATGAAGCTGTTCTTGTTCCTGACCGTCCTGGGGGGAGCCGCCTTCCTGGGACTGCAGGCCTACGAGTGGACCCACTTGATCGAGAACGGTCTCAAGGTTTACGGCAACCCTTGGGGATCCACCCTCTTCGGCACCACGTTTTTTGTTATCACCGGATTTCACGGCTTGCACGTGACGGGAGGCGTCATTTACCTTACCTGTATTCTGGTGCATGTATCCCGCAGCCAGGATATGGCACGGAACTACAAATTGGCGGAGATTGCCGGGCTTTACTGGCACTTTGTGGACCTGGTGTGGATCATGGTCTTTACGTTTATTTACCTGCTTTAGGGGAAAGCCGAGGAAGACAATGGCGGAGCATAAAAACCCGAACTACATGGCGATCTTCTGGTGGTTGTTTGGCTTGACGCTTGCTGAACTGGGGGTTTATGCTCTCCCCCTTGTGAAATGGCTGTTCGTGATCCTGCTCATTTCCCTGGCGCTCTCGAAGGCTGCGCTTGTGGCCATGTTTTTTATGCACCTGAGGATCGAGCACCGCACGTTAAGCTTGATCGCGGTGACGCCTCTGGTCCTGGGGGCTCTCCTGGTCTTTCTATTGAGCATGGATATTTCGTTTGTGCCGCTTCACACTGCGGATGCAGTCAGGACCACGGCAGCGGGACACTGATGCGATCGTGAGCCGGTATTGCGGCACGAGGAGGATGCTGAAAAGTCCTATTGAAGTCCAGGCTGCTCAAAAACGATCCGGATGCTAGGAGGCAAGGAGTGAGAAGTGAGGCGTACATGTAGGTACGCCGCAGCGACGAGCGACGCAGACAACAACGCAGACGGGCGTTTTTCAGCAGTCTGCTAGGAGACTTTGAGGCAGTCCTGTTGACAGCCTTCTTTTTCCGGCCACAAGGAACAGTCCTGGACCTGCAGATGGGGAGGACCGAAGG
>DATEAK010000285.1:0-2843 GCA_035288405.1 bacterium
CCGGGGATGTTTACGTATTCCACGTCCTTTTCCGGATTCAGCTTGAACTTTTCAAGAACCAATTTCAGCCCCGAGTAAGTGGATCCCCCAAAGCTGACCCCGAGCTTCTTCCCCTTGAGTTCCTCAACTTTAGTAATGTCCTTGCGCACCATCAGCGAAAACGTGGGAAGACCCACTTGCTGGGCCACCAATTTAATGTCGATCCCTTCCCAAATGGCCGGCATCTGGGGGCCGATCGTCATGATGAACTGGATCTGCCCTCCGATGAGAGCCTGCACGGCCTCTTTCGCGCCCCGCATGGAAATAAGCTCCATTTCCAAACCTTCCGCTTTGTAGAACCCCTTCTGATCGGCCACGTAAGCGGCCAGGTACTGTATGTTCGGTGAAGGATAGGCGGCACGGGCGAACTCCAACCCTTTTTGTTGCGCACTTGCCCACGGGACTGAGACAAATACAAGGATAAGGATACTCAAAGACACCAGGAGGGACCGGCTGCTGCGGATCCGATTCATACTCTGTCTCCTTTGCATTTTTTCCAGTTCCCCATAATGATATCCCCTCACCTTTATCCTCTCCCCCTTGTAGGGGAGAGGGCAGGATGTAGGATGGACACCCGGTCTACTTGCGCTGAGAGGACTAGGAAAAACTCGGTAGTTTTTCTTTTACTCCGGCCCGATTTCTTCTGTCAACTGAAAACCTCCCGGTCCGAGGATCCTCTTGCCTTGTACTTCCCCGCCAGGACTTTGCAGGGTATTTTCCCTTGAATTTCTCTCTCCACATCTGATACGATCCTGCCTGCTGAAACCCGGAGGGTCAATCTCATTTCCGCACGCCGAACCGCCAGATCGGCGGGATTTGCGAGCCTTTATCCGTCAAGGTTGATGTCATGGTAGACAAAGTAAAGAGCGCCGCCGAAGTGGTCCGCTCCATTCCTGATGGCTCCTCCATCGCCCTTGGGGGTTTCGCCGTCGCTCGCAACGTCATCACCGTCGTCCATGAACTGATCCGCCAACAGAAGAAACATCTCACTCTATCCCAATGCGTGATGGGGATGGATACGGATCTCCTGGTCGGTGCCGGTCTGGTAAGCCGCCTCATCGTCGGCGGGGGATCGTTGGACCGCTTCGGCCTGGTGAACTGCGTCAATCGGGCCAGGGAGTCAAAGCAGGTTGAATCCCACGACTACAGCAGCCTCTCCATCTGCTTTCGATATCTGGCCGGGGCCTTGGGAATCTCCTTCATCCCGATTAAATCACTGATTGCTTCCGAGGTGCTCGAGCGGCTGGAATCGGGTCCCGCCGCCACGGATGTGAAGCGCATGAAGTGCCCCTTTACATGAGAAGAATACTTGTTGCTCAAGGCTCTGACGCCCGATGTCTCTCTGGTGCACGTGCAGGTCGCCGACCGTGAGGGAAATTCTCAGATTGACGGACCTCGCTGGGAAAACGAGGAGCAGGCTAAAGCAGCGCGCCGGGTCATCGTGATCGCCGAGGAGATCGTGCCCACCGAGTACATTCAACGCTCCCCGGAGCGCACCGTGATCCCGGCCCACCGCGTGGAAGCGGTCATTCACCAGCCCTTCGGCGCTCACCCGACCGCCGTCTTTGGTTGCTACGATTACGACGCGGCTCACCTGGAGCTCTACGTGGATCACGTGAAGCGTCCCGATCGAGTGAACAAATATCTGGACGACTATATCCTGAGCACTCGGGATCACTGGGAATACCTGGAAAAGGTCGGCGGACTGCAGAGCCTGAATAAACTGAGGGCCAGCCGTATTCTGGGCTATTGATCCTACTCCCGGGTGAACGGGACTCGTGTCTTGCTCAAACGCTTCTGAAGTCTTACCTGGGATCGTACCGGAGGAGAAAGGATGGAAGGAGTCAGCGCCGCTGAGATTATGGCCGCTGCCGGAGCAAGAGAGCTGCGGGATGGGGAACTCATCGTCGTCGGACTGGGGTTACCCCAGGTGGCTTGCGTTCTTGCCAAGCGTACTCACGCGCCCGGCCTTACTTCTCTCTTGGAGATCGGGGTGGTCGACATGAACCCCATCGATACGCCGGTGGGCTTGGCGGATTCCCGGATTTTTTACCGATCGACTTGCTGGAGCGGCTTTCTGGACATCCTGGGGATGAACCTGCACCGCGGCGTTGTGGACGTAGGATTTCTCGGGGCCCTGGAAGTGGACCGCTTCGGGAACATCAACACGACCCTTTTGAAAGAAGACAGCGGAAAGATCCGCTACTTCAACGGCAGCGCGGGGGGCAACGACGTGGCATCCCTTGCCAAGAGAGTCATCGTCATCATGCGCCATGAGAAACGCAAGCTCCCCATGGCCGTAGCTCATCTCACCAGCCCCGGATTTCCAGGCGGAAAAAGCCGCCAGGAAGCAGGCCTGCGAGGAAGAGGACCTCACCGGCTCATCACGGACAAGGCGATCCTGGGTTTCGATTCGGGGACCCGCGCGGCAACTCTGATCTCCTTGCATCCGGGAATCCAGCTCGAAGACGTGGTGGGAAACACCGGGTTCCCTCTTCAGATCCCGGCTCAGGTTCCCGCAACACCCTTGCCGACTTCCGAAGAGCTGCGTCTCCTCCGAGAGGAAATTGATCCCCGACGAGTGTATTTGAGATGAAGCATTCAGCCGTCAGCTTCACCCCCTCCCTGCCCCTCCCCCTGGGGAGGGTATGGGTGGGGGTGCTATCAGAAAGCGAGGATACATGGTGAAATTCGACATCGAGATTAACTCGGCAGCTCACTACCCGGCGGATGGAGTCGTCGCTCTCTCTCCCGAGATTGAAGCGGCGGGATTTGATGCGTTCTGGAAAGGGGAATCGAACAGC
>DATEAK010000286.1:0-6112 GCA_035288405.1 bacterium
CCGTCCACGACGCTGTAGCCTTTCCCTTCCAGGATGTAGATGGCCACGCCCCCCTGGTGCTTGTGCTTTCCTGATTTGGTTTTAATTTCCTGGGTGAACACGGCCCATTGCTGGGCGGCCGTGTCTTCCTTGAAAGGAAGCAGGTACCACTGGCTTAAGGATTGGCGGCTCTGCTGGAAGGGGACCTCTTCTCCGCGCAGGAATTTCTTTCCTTGCGCCGCCCTTTGGCGCCACTCTTCCCGAAATTTAAAAACTTCCTCGTACCAGTCAATTTCACGTGTTCTTTCTCTCTCGCCGCGATTCATTTTCTTTTCCTTCTCTGCATCGATTGATCTTTTGCCGTTTTATTCGGAAGCACCGAAAAGTTTCCTAAAGGATTCCACAAGCTCCATCTTCTCGCCCTCCTTCTCTCTGTCCGGGAAGATTGCGCTTGCCCAGGCCGTGGTAGTCCTGAAGATTCCGCGCCGCTCAAGGGATGAGTTGCCGCAGTACCCCCTCCGGATCCACCTGGGTCCTCAGCAAGGCGAGCTCTTCCTCTGTCGGCGCTTGCGTCTGGGTAATGGGCTCTTTCAGCAAGGGCCGAAACCCCGTTTTGGCCAGAACCTGTTCCACCGTGCAGCCCGGGTGCACGGAGCACAGCCGCATCTTTCGAGAGATTTCGTCGAAGTCGAAGACGGCCAGAGGGGTCAGCACCATACACGGGCCTTTGGCGTTCTTATTGACGAACTCATCCCGCATCCTGGAGCCGTCGTAAAATCCCGGCCCGCTGATGAAGTCCACCTTTTCCACCAGGATTTGAGGATTGTGGTGGTGGAGGTAAATGTAAACTCTTCCAAACGCAGCCGTGAATATCAATCCCACCGTTCCGGGTCCCCTCACGGTGGGATTGTGATAATCCCCGACGCAGACCATGTTCGAGTTCCCGTACTGGTCGATTTGCATCCCGCCCAGGCAGGCGAAGTGAACGCGGCCGCGCATTTCCATGTCGACCACGTCCTCCATGCTGGTTCGATACTCCGCCCCGAATAGGTTGCGGTAGTCCGCAGCGGATTGCAGAAGCGTGGGAAGTTTTGAATTAATGGCCCCGCTTCCGCCGCAGAGCCAGGAGAGGTTCGGAGCGTGGGTCAGCTTGGCCAGTTTCACGGCGGCCATCGGAATTTGAGAGGCGGCTCCAAGGGCCCCAAACTCACCGTCTCTCAACTCGCGGGAAAGGACAACGGCCATCAGCTCGGCGGTGGAGTAACCGCACGCCGCTACTTCCATGGATGTTTCTCCTTTAATGTTTCCGGCAATCCTCTGAAAGGGTGGTCATGAGATTTTCAGTTCCAGAAGACGCCGGGCGCCGATCTTCTCCAAATATTCGAAATGATCCTTCGGTGCGAAAACAAATTCTTCAATATATTTTCCGGTCTGTTCCTCCCGGGCGAGGGAGGCGTAACGCTTGAGGTGCTCCTCATCGTAGTTGTACCGGGCAGGGCAGGCACCCGGGTGTGCGCCGTAGGGGAGCTTTACCACCGAGTCCACGAGAATTCCCGGAATCGTTGTTCTCAGCGGGTCGGACATGATCTGTTCGACGGGAATGATTTCCTCCGTGGTGATGATCACGTGATCGGCGGCTTTCGCGATCAAGCTCTCCGTGTGGTCTCCGCCCAGCTGGCGGGCGTTTCCGAACGGGTCGCATTGCTGCACATGAATAATGGCCACCTCAGGCCGCAGGGGCGGCACGGCGTAAGCGACTTTCCCGGTAAACGGGTCGGTGATCTCCCGGTAAAGAGGATTCACTCGTGGAAAATCCGTGAGCTTGTAATACGGAGGCAAAGGGATGAAAGGAATTCCCGCGGCGGCGGCTTTGAACCCCATGATGATCGTGGGCTCATCCACGTCGAAGATCTTGAGGCTGTGGGATTCGACCGCCCTGCGGAAATTCGGAGCCAGCCCGAGAAATTCCAGGCCCACGTAGGAAACGTAGCAGATCTCCAGCGAGCCCGCGGCAATCAGCAGGTCGATGGCGAGGCCCGCGCTGGGTGTTGGAATCACCGTGAGTTTCTTGCTCCCTTGCCGGATAATCTGGCGAACGGCGGCCATGGGGACGCTGTTGTAGTGAGTGGCCGTCATCGCAATTGTGGCGCCGTCCTTGATGACCTGGATCGCTTCTTCCAGGCTCTTTACTTTGGATTGTCTTTCCACCTGGGCATTCTCCCCATCGTTTTCCGACCGTGGCGGTTCATAACTTCTCACGTTTCGTTGCCAACTTTTTTCCCGTCTCAAAGTAGCGGCTCTGCACGGCAAGATCCGCCTCCTGCGCGTCTTCTTCCGTCCAGCAGCCCATCGAGTACCCGAACCAGGGTGCTTTCAACTGGTTCAGCTCCGGCAGACCTTCTTCTTTCCATATCTGAATCGCTCGCTCCATGAACTCTTTTTTCGGCAAAGAAACCGGAGGGTAATCCCACTTGGTCCGGGCATCGAGCAGGAGTACCGAGGCTACGGTCTCTTTCCCGAGGACCGCCTCGGTGCAGGTTTCCCGAGTCGGGCTGATCGAGCAATCCAGCGTCGTCGGTGATTGCGTCGGGAAAACTTCCAGGTCTCGGTGTGGCTGCATCCGGAAACTGATCGCCCAGTTGACGGAGTCCGGGTCCCGCGGGTCGATGTCTTCGTCCACAAGCACGAAGGTCTTCGCCGGCCAGGTTTTCATGATCTCTCTCACGGCTTGCTTGAGTCTTTCCCCTTCCTCCGGGCTTCTGCGGGATACCTTTATGATGACAAACCCGTAGCAGCCCGTGTTTTCCATGAGGTGGACGTCGAGGACTCCGGGTATGTTGTAGTCCACGGAAAGAGTCTTCTTGAGTACGGGCTCCCGTCCCATCTGGCGGAGCTTGCTGCTCTCGCTGGGCGGGAACTGGCTGAGGAAGGCCTGATAGATCGGGTCCCTGCGCATCGTGACGCACGTGACGTTGAAATAGAGAGAGACTCCCCGCAGGCCCATGAACCCGGTGAATTCCCCGAAGGGACCTTCGATTTCTCCCAGGTCCGTCGGGATCGTTCCTTCGATGACGATCTCTGCATGAGCCGGAACTTCCAGGTCCACCGTCTGGCACTTCACCAGTTCCACCGGGCTTCCGGCGATTCCACCGGCGGTCTCAAACTCATCTTTCGGGTGGGGGAGCCGTGTCACGGCACAATAAGAAATATTGGGGGTCACTCCCAGTGCGATAGCCGCCTCCAGAGGTTTCCCCATCTCTTTGCATTGCCTCCAGTGAATCGCCACTCCCTGGGACATGGCGCCGGGAAAGCAGCCCACACGCGTGGGAGATTTGATCATCCCGCGGTAATTGCCTACGTTGCGGATGCCTGTGGTGGGGTCTTTCGTGATCCAATGCGCAGCCGTCAGGTAGGGAGCGTTATCGAAACCGGGAGTCGAGATGGGGACCGGAATAAACGAAATGCCGCCGGCAGACTCCAGCTCCGAGCCTTTCAGGATCACGTCTTGAACGGGTCCCTTGTCGACGAGAACAGGCGGAATCGGGTGAATCAGGGCCTCGCGCCATTTGGCGGGAATTTCTTCGACGCTGCAGTTCATGCCGTGCGCATAAATTTCTCTGGAAGAGGCCATGCAGCCGACGACCACGGGGACGTTGTACCGTTTTCCCGTTGAATCGGTCACGTTGGTGAATAGAAATGCTTTGCGGTCTTTTTCGGGTAAACCTCGAAACTGTAGCCGCACCAGAGGGTGCATCTCCGTGTCTTTGTTGATGAGCCGGTCGATCGTGACCAGCCTGCCGTTTTTCTTGAGAGTTTCCAGATATTCTCTTAGATCTCTGTAGTAACTTGCCATTGTGTTCCTCCAGCGGGGGGATTAAGTGAGGTTATGGTGCGCAGCGGGCGGGATCTCTTCCTCCCGGTTCCGGTTGCGCAGTTCAATCTTGAGCACCTTTCCCGAACTTGTTTTCGGCAGTGCTTCCAAGAAAATGATGGATTGGGGACGCTTGTAACTGGCCAGATTTTCCGCGCAGAATCGGAGCAATTCCTCCACCATACAAGGTTCTCCCTTCTTGCGTACGACGAAGGCGCGCACGGTCTCTCCCCAATAAGAATCGGGAACTCCGACGACGGCTACTTCGGAGACTGCCGGATGTTCCTGGATGACGGACTCGACCTCGGCGGAGTAAATGTTAAAGCCTCCCGAGATGATCATGTCGCGCTTGCGATCGACGATGTGGATGTATCCTTCCGCGTCGATCTTTGCCATATCGCCCGTGAACAGCCAGCCGTCCCTGAGAACCTCCCGAGTCTCCTGGGGACGCCTCCAGTAGCCCGACATGAGAGAATCCCCTCGGACGACCATCTCTCCAACTTCCCCGGCCCGTAAGGGATTCCCCTCGGAGTTCACGATCCGGATGTGAAACCCCTGGGCCTCGCGGCCGCACGGGGTCACCTGCTTTCCCCGAAAGTCAGCCGGTTCGCAGCCGGAGCCGAGCTTGTGCTGGTGATCCTCGGGGGTGAAATAGCAGATGAATCCCCCGGTTTCGGAGGCGCCGAAGCTCTGATAAAACGGGCACCCCAAAACCTCCATGGCTTTGCGAATCAAAGCCATAGGGGCCGGCGACCCGCCGTAGCCCATAAGCCGCACGGAAGAGAGGTCCCTGGGGTGGGAGATCATCTCGTTTACGAGGGCCGCGATCATGGTGGGCACCAGGTAGATCCGGGTGATCCGCTCCCTCTCGATCGCATCGAGGACTTGGGCTGGATCGAATTTCTCGAGGATGAACGTTTGGCATGCCCTGTAGGAATAGGCGGCCAACAACTGGGCACCGACTCCAGCCGGCATCGGCAAGGCGAGCAAACAGCGGTCCTCGGGGGTAAATGGCAAGTGGAGTAGATAGTTGGTGATGTTGAAGAGAAACTGCTTGTGGGTACTGATGGAACCCTTGGGAAATCCCGTCGTGCCGCTCGTATATTTGATCGCCCGGATCGAATCCTCGTGAACCGCGGAAGATGGTGGAGACGGCGAAGCCGACGAAAGGAGGTCCTCGTAATCAACCGGCAAGCCGTGGCCTTCGTCCAGCCCGATCACGCAGCGCAGTCTCTTTAGATCCGATTCGATGGGACCGAGCCGGGGCACAAACTCCTTGGACACAAGAAGAGCGCGGGCTTCCACGTCCTGCAAGATAAAGGCGATTTCGCGGCTCACGGATTTGGCGTTAATGGGCACGGCGATGAGACCGGCTTTGGCCAGGGCGAAATACACTTCAGCCAGGCGATGGGAGTTATGAGACAGGAAAGCGACCCGATCCTCGTGGGCAAGTCCAAAGCTCAGGAGGCTATTGGCCAGGCGGTTGACGCGTTCGTTTGCCGTCGACCAGGTCCAGGGGGTTCCTTGGAAGGTCCAGGCCACCTGATCCGGGCAGCGCCGGGCATTTCCATCAATCACGTCGCCGACTACCATCTCTCACCCCGGTGTTTGATTCAGCGCTTCAAAATATGCACGGTGCAAGCCGCTGCATCGAGTCCTTGAACGAGCCCTCCCATGCAATGAGCGAGCCCTATGTTTGCCCCGTCGACTTGCCGCTGCCCTGCTTGTCCCCGAAGTTGCCAGACAAGCTCGGCCACTTGGGCCAGTCCCGTCGCGCCGATAGGATGGCCGCGTGAAACAAGCCCGCCGCTCGGATTGATCGGGATCTTCCCTCCAATGGAAGTTGTCCCTGATTCCGCGGCAGGTCCGCCTTCTCCTTTGGGGAAAAATCCCAGGTCCTCGCTGTGAAGGATCTCGGAGATGGTAAATCCGTCATGAACCTCGACCACGTCGATATCTTCCGGGCCGCAACCGGAAATTTCATAAGCGGCCGCCGCGGCCCGTCGGGTTTGATCGTAGGAGGTCACATCCCGGGGACCCGTTTCATAGGTGCCGCTGGTGAGTACCGAAGCCTCAATCCAGACGGGAGGCTGGGAAACACCCGCAGCTTCTCGGACGTTACAAAGGACGGCCGCCGCGGCGCCGTCCCCCGTGGGAGAGCACTGCAAAAGAGTCAAAGGATCGGCGATGACCGGTGAGTCCAGCACTTGTTCTATCGTGAACTCTTTGCGGTATTGGGCGAAGGGATTGAAAACTCCATGG
>DATEAK010000287.1:0-7625 GCA_035288405.1 bacterium
ACGATCGTGCGCTTCTGGTGGGCCTTTGGGGAGACGATTTCGGGTCGACATCTGAGGGAGATGCTCCGGACGGCGGCCGCCGGTGAGCCGATCCGTGTCCCGGCCGACTGCGGCGGCAGCTTTCTCTCCATGGAAGATTTCAACCGGGCCGTCGAGTCGATGCTCCTCAATCCCGCCAGCTTCGGGCAAGTCTTCAACCTGGCCAGTGCATACATTACGTGGGAGGAAGTCGCCCGCATGGCGATTGAAGTAACGAGGTCCTCTGCTGCCGTGGAGATTGTCCCCCCGGCCGAATGGACGGGTGCAGCCTTCCTGGCCGACCCGTGGGAACTGGATGATCGGCGGATCCGTGAACGTCTCGGCTTCAAGCCGAGCCAGGATCCCGCCAAGGTGCGAGAGGCGCTGCGCAATGCGATTGCCAAGACCTGGCAACAATCCCTGGCGCAGGCCGCCTGACATTTTTGCGGGAGACGGCTCACTTTGCTTGCCGTCACGAGCTGTTGTCATCTTGCTGAACTTGAGGCCGGCAGGAAGATCAGTGCTTCTGGGGGCGGACGAGCTATCCTGGCCCCGTTAGATTGGCTCGGGGGAATCCGAGAAAACTTGCAAGCGGTCCGCTGGAAAGCTCATTTTCACCTTGTCTCCAATCCGGCCCCGTACAGCGGCGGAAACTTTGGCCAGCAGGTTCACCTCGCCCACGCGTATTTCCCAAAATGCCGCATCCCCCTGGTAGGAGTACGCCGTCAACTTCCCCTGGACGGAATTGGCCTCAGCACCGGATTCTTGCCCTTCTTTTCGAAGCTCCAGATGCTCGGGCCGGATGGCTAAGGTCACTTCCTGCCCTGCACCTACGTTCGGCGGAAAAAGACAATGGATCGTGCCGACGGCGGATTCCACGACGCCGCCCCTCACAACCCGTCCCTTCAAAAAGTTCATCTTCCCCACAAACTCGGCCACGAACCGGTTTGCGGGCTTCTGATAAATCTCTTCAGGAGTCCCGATCTGCAGAATCTTCCCCTGATTCATCACGCAGATCCTATCCCCCATCTCCAAGGCCTCGGATTGGTCGTGAGTCACATAGAGCGTAGTCACCCCCAGATTCCGGGTTAGACTCCGGATCTCGGCGCGCATTTCCTCCCGCAAGCGGGCATCCAAGTTTGAAAGCGGCTCATCCATGAGCAAGATTCCCGGCTCGGTCACAATCGCCCGGGCCAATGCGACCCGCTGCTGCTGGCCCCCGCTGAGGGCGGTGGCAGAGCGCTGTTCCACACCTTCCAGATGGACCCTCTCCAGTGCCCTGTGAACTCGCTGCACGACCTGCGCACGCGGGACGCGACGCCATCCATAGGTCAGCGGGAAGGCCACGTTACGAAAGACACTCATGTGCGGCCAAACGGCATAGCTCTGGAATACCATGCCGAAATCCCGCTTCTCCACCGGCACAAAGATTCCCGAATCGCCGCTCGTGACGAGCCGATCTCCGATAACGATCCGGCCGGTGTCCGGTCTCTCCAGACCCGCTACGCAGCGCAGAGTTGTCGTCTTCCCGCAGCCGCTGGGACCGAGAAGCACGCAAAACTCGCCTTTACGGACCTGAAGATTCAGTCCTCGCACCGCCTCCACTGGTCCGTATTCCGTTGAATACGATTTCCGCAAACTCTGAATCTCGATCATGAGAGCCGAAAACTCCTTCTCTCCAGTCCTTACGTTGTAATGTCCTGCAGGAACCACTCCGTGGGCAGATCCCGTCCAAGCCCAAGTTCTCTGGCACGTTTAAGGACAAAGGCACCGGCCGCGGAGAACTGGACACCATGCCCCTCATTGTTGGCAAAATAAGTTCTCTGCATGGGGCTGGTTCTGCCTGCAACCTTGCCAGCACACAACTCGGCAAGACTAATTTCAGACGGGAGATCCCTCTCGTCCTTGCCGCCCACAGCAAGAGGGCCATCGCCTCGCTCTTTGGAGACAACGGAAGGGTGAAACTGGGGACCAAAGCCGCGCTCGTGGACCACGGCAATGTCAAAGATTCCGAGAGGGGACCGGCCGACCTCGCCGAAGGGCCGCACGCTGCTCAAATGCATCCCGGGTCTAATCCACTCGCCCTTTACAAAGGGACGGGGCGAATCGGTGCAGGTGCAAACGATGTCACACTCCTCAAAGGCCGCCTCCGGATTGCCAACCGGCGTAACTTTCACATCCAGCTTCGTCTCTATTTCCCGGGCAAAAGACTCCCGGCTTTCCTGTCGCAAGCTATACACTGTCACCTTCTCAATCGGCCGGATCGCGCACATGGATTCGACGTGGCTGCGCGCCTGGCTGCCTGCTCCTACCACGCCAAGGACGCGAGAATCCTCTCTACTGAGATAGCTTGCCGCTAACGCGCTGGTCGCAGAAACCCGCATGAGCTGAAGATAGCCGTCATTCAGAATCCCGTCGAGCTCGCCCGTCCGTATGTTATAGAGGAGAACCAAGCCGCAGTAGAGTCCGGGACGAGAGGCGTACTTTATTGTCCGGTCTCCGGTCTTATCGCGCCATACGTTCACATCGGAGCGCAGCCGGATTGCATGGTATCCGTGTTTAATGACGGTGCCCTCAAAATTTGCAAAGACGTAGGTGCGCCCCTCCCCTGTTGGGACAACGATGTTGCTGCGCCGGCGGTGGACGGCCCGACCCAAACCGTGCTCGCGGTAGCCGTCTCGCAACACCTCAATGCACTCACGCATGGAGATCAGTTGGGCAATTTCTTCATTGTTCAGCAAAAGAGTCATAAGTCTACTCCGAAAACGCCCCCCACCAATCCCTCCCCCTCGAGGGGGGAAAAAAAGGAAGGAGGTGGACAGAGCTCAGCCGGGAACCTGGGTGCCGACTCGCGCCCGCAGGAAGACGGTGCGCAGGATAATCACCAGGACCAGAACCATCAGGATCATCACGACCCCCAGGGCAGATACCTGGGGAACGTAAGCGGAGCCCCACATTTTCCAAATCAGCGTGGACACGACTTCGCTTCCGGGGGAGTAGAGAACCAGCGCCATCGTTACTTCCCGGTAGGAGAGCAAGGCAATCCACAGCCAGCCGTTGAAGATCGCCGCGGAGACCAGGGGGATCGTAATCCGTCCCACCACACGCACGGTGGAGGCCCCGCAGGCCCGGCCCGCTTCCTCCAGTTCCGGATGGATCTGGATCAGAGCGCTGTTCATGGCCCGGCTGCCGTAACTGATAAAACTAATCGCGTGGGCAACGATAATGATGACAATGCTGCCATAGATGGGAATTACGGTGCGGTAGACGAGGGCCAGGTACCCCAGGGCCACGGCAAACAGGATGTGAGGAACGGCATGGGGGAGAAAAGCAAAGACGTCCAGCAAAGCCCGCACACGAAAGCGGGTGCGAACGACGATCCAGGAGATCACGACGCTCAGCGCCATGGCCAGGACCGGCGCAAAGGCAATCAACGTGAGTGTGTTTAGAAAGGGGCGCACTCCGGAATACTTGGGAATGTTCCGGTAGTTGGTCAGCGTCACGTGGGTCAGGGCCTCCAGAGAAGGGACTTGCAGGTACGGCAGCAGGGAAGCCCATATCAGGACCGCAAAGGGGAGAAAGATCTCAAACAAGAAGTACACAAGGATGAAGACCACGGCCGCGGACTTCCAGCGCCCCAGCTCGATGAGCTTGGGACGGTAGCCCCGCCCGGTTACCACCACGTACTTTCTGCTTTCCCGGACAACCCGGAAATACAAGATGCTCGCGACCACACCAAGGACCACCATGATAAGTCCGTAAGCTCCGGCCAGACCGTACTTAGGGAGTCCCACCTGGGGAGTAACAGCAAAATAAATCAGGGAACTTAGAACGAAAATCCCGGAGGGCAACCCCAGGATGGCAGGAGCTTCAAAGACGGACAGCGCGGTCATCAATAGGTAGACCATAACCGCTGCAATGGCGGGAACCGTAATGGGGAGATTAATCTTGAAAAACGTCCGGACCTTGCTCACTCCAGAAGCGTAGGCTGCCTCCTCCAGAGAGGGATCCATGGCAGTATAAGAAGCCGACAGCATGAAAAAGGCCGCGGGGACAAAGGAGATTCCCTGCACGAAGGCCATGCCCGGAATATTGTACAGGCTGAAGGGAGGGTTCTGGAGACCCAGGAGCTTCATGGCGAGCTGGTTGATGAGTCCGATCTGCGGGCTCAGCAAGAGGATCCAACCGATCGTCCGTAGAAACGTGGGAATGAGGATTCCCGCGGTCATCAACAGGTAGACGGTCTTCCGGAAAGGCAGATCCGTGCGGTGGAGGAGCCAGACGATGGGGACCGCAAACAGCAGGGTGACGGCCAAAGTGCAGATGGCGAAGAACGCCGTGTTGAGAAGGACATGATAAGTGAAAGGATCGAGAAACACCTCCCGGTAGTTCGCCAGGGTAAGTGCACCGGTCCGCCCCGGCAACCCCTTTCGGAAGCTCATGAGAAGCACAGTGACGACGGGAACACAGACCACGAAGCCGATGATAAGGGTCAATGCTCCGACCACGAGCTGGCCTAGAGTGATCCGGCGCACCCAACCCTGAAACCGGCCATTGTTTTCCGTACTCTTGAGTGAGTCCATTGCAGAGACATGCGAAGATTCAGAGCTCATTGATGCCCGCTACCGCCACTGTGTTTCCCTTCCCGGCAGTTCACATCCCATAGTTGCGGCCGTGTACGAGGTTGGAAGACCGTGCCGGAGAACTTTTCCTTTTACCGGTATCCGATCAGTCTGCCGTACTTGGTGCTCAGGTCCTCCAATTGGGTCAGGGCGAACTTGTAATCGAGAGCCACCACGTTCTTCTTCTGGACATATTGGTAGGCGGGGGTCCCTTTAAAGTACATCGAGGTCTGCCCCATGATCTTCTCCCATACCGCCTGCCCCTCTGGGCTGGACAGAAAGACCGTCACGAGAATGGCGGCGTTTCTGTGCTTGGCTTGCTTGAGGGGAGCGCTCAGAAAGTGCGTGGCAATGATCGGGTCCGGGTTTTCAATGAACACCACGGGAGATCCGGTCTTCTTGGCCTGATCAATATAATCATCCACCATGGTTGCCGCCACCAAGGTTTCTCCCAGTTGCAGGCGGGTGTAAACCTCGGGAACGCGTCCCATCGCGGGACTTTGCTTGGCAAGCGCTTCCACAAACTTGGTGGTCTTGGCGTCTCCCCAGACCTGGGCCAGCCGGGCCCAGTGGTGCGTTGCCGAGGAGACACCGATCTTCCCTTTCCACTTGGGATCCAGGAGATCCTCCCAACGCTTGGGGGCCTCCGCCGGCTTGAGCCGTTGATTGTTGTAGGCCGGAGCCACGAACTGCGTGGCCACGGCCACCGCCTGCCCGTTGTAGAAGAGGGCTTTGGGTTCAATTCCGAAGCTCGCCCCCCAATCCACCAGGTCCACACCCTCGTTATTCACCAGGGTTGCGTAGTGGGCGTCGTTGACCACCATGACATCCCAGGCAGGAGGAGTCCCGGTCGATAGCTCCGTCACCACTTTGGCCACGTCCCGCGTCATAGAGCCCGAGCCGGTGAACTGCAGATCCAGGTTGAGCCCATATTTTTTGTTAAGCGCATCTTTGAGGGCGCGCCCCCATCCGGGCCCATGGCGGCGGAGGCGTAGAAGTTCAGGACCCCTTCTTTCTTGGCCCCGTCGATGACCGATTGGAGAGACACTTTGGCGGCCGCAGCCGCCCGGGCATCTCGCACCAATCCCGGGGTTCCCGCAGTGAATACGGCCAAGGTGACAACTGCAAATAATCGCGCGATCATGGCTATCCCTTTCAAAGCTGTTTGTTCTCACCGAAAACCCAGGAGCTTTCCGTATTTATTCGTCAGATCTTCAAACTGACTCAGAGCGAACTTTTTCTCCAGCGAGACGGCGTTCTTCTTCTGCACGTAGTTGTATGCCGGGCTCCCTTTGATGAACATGGAAGTCTGGCCCTGCGTCTTGCCCCATATCGCCTGGCCTTCCGGGGTCACCAAAAAGGTGACAAGGAGAAGCGCCGCGTTCCTGTGTTCCGCCCCCTTGAGAGGCGCCGCCAGATAGTGGGTGGCGATGATCGGATCGACGGCTTCAATGAAGCCGATGGGGGCTCCCTTCTCCTTGGCCTCGTCAACATAGCTGTCCGTCATGGTAGCGGCTATCGCGACCTCTCCCAGTTGCAGCCGGGTATAGACTTCGGGAAGCCTTCCCCTGACGATCTTCTGTTCCGCCATGGCCCGCACGTACTTGGTCGTCTTCTCATCCCCCCAGACCTGGGCCAGCCGACCCCAGTGGTGAGTGGCCGTGTTGACGCCGATTTTCCCCTTCCACTTCGGATCCAGGAGGTCTTCCCATTTCTTGGGAAGGTCGGCCGGCTTGACGAGTTTTGTATTGTAGGCCGGAGCCACAAACTGCGTGGCGAAAGCAACGGTGGCGCCGTCATACAGAACGGCCTTGGGATCGATACCCAGAGCCCCGTAATCAACATGCTCCAAGAAATCATTTTGCACGAGGGGAATGTAGTGGGCATCCGTAACCAGCATCGTGTCCCACGTGGGGCGAGAGCCGGCAGCCATCTCCGTAACCACTTTCGACACGTCCAGTGTCATGGAGCCCGAAGAAGTGTACGTGATGTTCAGATCCACACCGTATTTTTTCTTGATTCCTTCCTGAAGAAGTTGGGCTCCTTTCGGCCCCAGCGTGGAAGGCGCGTAGAGCTTGAGCGTCCCTTCCTTCTTGGCCCCGTCGACGACGGCCTGCAGGCCCGCTCCGGCAGGAGCAGCCGCTGACAGAGCCGGAGCCGACAGCAGCGCCGCCAGCAACACGAGCCCAACCCTTTGCAGCACACGGGAAAACTTGCACCTTCGCCTGTTTCGAAACGAATGGGCCATGGAAATCCAATTTCCTGTCTTCATCTAGAGTATCCTCCCTGCAGAATAGACCGGATGAATTCCGCGCTTTCCCGATCGCCAGGGAAAATGCGCCCCCCGCTTCATTTTCCAACCGGTGTGAAAAAGGATTTCACTCGAATGAGCCTAGCCTACGGACCGTTCAACGGGAAGTCAATGCAATTTTTCCGAGATCGATTATAATGGGCCTCACGGCACGAATCCGTAGCGAGGAATTCCCGGCAGAGAGAATGCCGACGAGGATAGCATCATGGATCATCCGCAACTCACACTGGCCGAGGTAAAAGCCGAGATCCTCAGGAGAGCGGGGAGGATTAATCCATTCGAGCATGTGGAAAAAACTGAAGTGGAGGAGGTTCTCTCTGGCCTCAACAGTCTTGAGCCGGATCATTGGGCAAGCCAGTGGGGGAAGATGGGCGCCCGCTACGAAGCAAAAGGAGAGGTCCTCGCAGGTCAGGCACATGCACAGGAAGCAGGTGAGGCCCTTTACCGAGCTTACGAATACTACCGGATCGCGCGATATCCTGTCCCCAGCAGCCCCGGGAAAATGGAGGCGTACCGGAGTGCCGTGCGCAACTACTTGAAAGCCGCTCCTACTCTCACTCCCCCGGTGCGGCGGGTGGAGATCCCCTTCGAAGAGAGCAAGGTAGTGGGCTATCTGCAAATCCCGGAGGGGACTGTGCGGCCCCCGGTGGTGCTCCATTGGGGCGGAGTCGACG
>DATEAK010000288.1:0-13826 GCA_035288405.1 bacterium
CCTCGTACTTCTCAGATACCGGTTGTCGCCCTGACCGCCCATGCCATGGTCGGAGATCAGGAAAAGGCCGAGCAGGCCGGTTGCGGCGGCTACATTACCAAGCCCATCGATACCCGAATGTTTCCCAGGTTCGTTGAATCATTTGTGAAGTCTAATCAGCCCGCCTGATCCTTTTTCTCCACTCAAGTTTCCGCGGTGTGCGAAATTCAGCGGATTCTAAAGAAGCGGCTATCCGTAATGGTGTCTGGTGTGATGGGGTTGACTCCGGCATTGCGGGCCTGAAATGCGATCTCGGTGCGCAATAATTCCAGGGATAGCTCGGCGGTCCAGCGGTCCTTAAGCAAGTCATAGCCGCGAGCGGCAAGAGAGGGTTCCAAGTAAAAATGGCGTGAGATAAACTCGATTGCGGCTCCGCGGTCTTCTTTCAATGCTGTGACCCCGCGAACGTAGCCTCTCACCACAGCTTCGACCATAGGGCGTCGGCTCTCGATGGTCGCCGTGGTGGTCACAAGGCCATGGCTTGCGGTACCGGGAAAATGGGTGCTCAGCTCCGTTAGGGACTTGAAGCCCTTGGCGTGGAGGAGGAAGGGTGTGGGAGGAGAAGCGATGAGTCCCGCGTAGACACCCTCTTCGAACTTGCGAAAGCGGTCGGCCATCGTGTCGGGGGGAACCTGAGGGTCCAGGAAAACATCCCGGTCCGGGACCAGGCCGTTTTTTTGGAAGAACAGGCGGGTTTGAATCTCGGGCGTGGAGCCGGAACCCGGGATGGTGATGCGCTTGCCTCTCAAGTCCTGAAGATTTTGGATCTCGGGCTGGACGATCAGGTCGTGCATGGGGTCTTTGAGAACCTGGAGGAGGATCCTTAGGTCCGTTGGCCCGTGCAGGGCTGTCTGAATCACGCATTCATTGGCGGCTCCAAAATCGGCTTCGCCTTGGGCCACTGCTTGAGTGTTGCGCAACCCGGGACGCACGATCACTTCGACTTCGATCCCCTCTTTTCGAAAAAATCCCTGCTCGACACCGAAAAGATAGTTACACAGGTTCAAAGTCGGGGCCATGATTGCGAGACGAATTTTTTCGTTTCCCATTGGGGTCTCCCTTGCGGTTTTATCGAAAATGAGCTGAGAAGACAAACTCGGTATTGTGATGGTACGTTAATCTCCCTATGTTGTAAAGGACTCTGTTGACTTCCATAAAAGGAGCGCTCAGCGATCAGCGGGCGGCACCTGCAAAACTTCCTGCCTGTGCGCCTGCCCGCGCGGACCTGCCTGTGCGGACACGCAGACAGGCACGCAGGCGGGGACACGCAGACAGGTAAGTCGCCGGTGTGGGGCACGCCCGGTCTCCGGTAGGATAGGGATCGTGCTGATTGGGGTGGATAGGAATGCTGGTCGAGTTGACAAGGAGGAGGGGCTATACTACGATTCCGGTGGAAAGTCCCGTTATCGTGACGAATCGTGGGGGATCTGGCATGGTGGATTCGTGGCTGGCGGATCGCGAGGAAACCCGCCGGCGCAATTACCGGGAAGCGCGCAACGTCACCTGGATCGGCGCGGCTACTAACTTCTTCATAGGCAGTCTCAAGATCCTATTTGGCATCTTGGGGAACAGCCATGTGCTGGTAGTAGATGGAGTGCATTCTTTTTCGGATCTGTCCACGGACTTCGTAGTCCTGGTGGGAATCCGCGCTGCCAACCGGCCGTTCGATGAAAGCCATCCGTACGGTCACGGCCGCATTGAAACCATGGGGACACTGATCCTCGGGGTGGTGCTTTTCGGAGTCGGGGCCTGGATCCTGGTGGAAATTCTGGGCCGTCTTCAGCGCGGGGTTTTCTTGATTCCTCACGCTCCCACGCTGTTCATTGCGATGCTGTCTGTGATCACGAAGGAAGCTCTTTTCCGCTGGACACTCAAAGTGGGTCGCAAAACCGGGAACTCCTCGGTGCTTGCCAATGCCTGGGATCACCGTTCCGATGCAATGTCCTCTCTGGCGGCCCTTGTGGGCATTGCCGGGGCGAGGGCCGGATGGCCTGTCCTGGATCCCGTTGCCGCGGTGATTGTTTCCCTTCTGGTCATGGCGGCGGGTTGGAAGATCTCACGAGGTGCCGTAATGGAGCTGGTGGATACTTCGGTCCCCAGCTCGGTCCGAGAACAGATCTCGCGCGTGGCCAAGGAGACACCCGGCGTGCTGGGACATCATGCCCTGCGCACCCGGCGCGTCGGGCAGGACATTTTCGTGGACGTACACATCGAAGTGGATGCCAGGTCGAGCGTCTTGCAGGGGCACGATGTGGCTAAGTCGATGAAAGAAGAGATCCGCAAGAGAATTGCGGATGTGGCCGATGTGCTGGTGCATATGGAGCCCGTGGGAAATCATAGTCCGGATTTCGGTACCCGCAAGGGTCAACGGTTTGCCCAGAAAATCGTGAGTGTTTCGCAGGAAGCCCAAGGAGTCCGCGGCGTGCACGGAATCTCGACTCATTATCTGGGAAACAGATACATGGTCCATCTGGACATTGAGGTGGATCCGGAGATCAACGTTCAGGACGGCCATCAGATTGCCGAGGATGTGAGAGAGAGAATCTGCCGGCTGGAAGAAGTCGAGGATGCCGTCGTTCACATTGAACCTTTCCCGGACCGGGACCGGGAGCGAGATGCAGGCGAGGAAAGGATCGGTTAAGGATGGCTAAACCGCCCAGTCTTTCTCAGATCAGGAACATCGGCATCATCTCACACATCGACGCGGGCAAGACCACAGTGACCGAACGGATTCTCTATTACACGGGCGTGAGCCACAAGATCGGTGAGGTCCACGACGGGGAAGCCGTCATGGATTGGATGCCCCAGGAGCGGGAACGGGGAATTACAATCACGGCCGCCGCCACGAGTTGCCTCTGGAAGAACTGCTTCATCAATATTCTCGATACACCGGGCCACGTGGATTTTACGATTGAGGTTCAGCGATCGCTCCGGGTGCTGGACGGGGCGATTGCCATTTTTTCCGCCGTAGAAGGGGTGCAGCCTCAATCGGAAGCTGTGTGGCGGCAGGCAGACCGCTATGGCGTTCCCCGCCTGGCTTTCGTAAACAAGATGGACCGGATCGGAGCGAGCTTCGAACGGGTTCTGGAAAGTATGGAGGCAAAGCTGGGAGTCAAGGCACTGCCGGTCCAGCTTCCCTTGGGCAGCGAGGAGACTTTCTTTGGCGTGATCGATCTGTTAACGCTGAAAGCCTACGCGTGGAGCGAAGAGGATCAGGGAGTGACCTACCAGGAGATCCCGATTCCCCCGGAAGTTGAAGGCCACGTGCAAGAGATGCGGGAGACCCTCGTGGAATCGATCGCCGAGCATGATGACACCCTCATGGAGCTCTACCTGAATGGGGATCCTTTGCCCGTCGAAGCGCTGAAAGCCACCTTACGAAAGGAAACAATCTCCGGCCGTCTCGTACCGGTGCTGTGCGGCTCGGGATTACGCAATAAGGGAATCCAGCTCCTGCTGGACGCAGTGGTTGATTACCTGCCCTCACCGCTCGATCTTCCTCCCGTTCAGGGAACGCACCCGGAGACGGGAGCGGCGGAACTTCGTCCGAGCGATCCACGGGGGCCTCTGACGGTGCTGGTGTTTAAAATTATGACGGACCAGGGCAGGCGTCTTACCTACCTGAGGATTTACTCGGGGAAGATCGAAGTGGGCCAGGAGGTCTACAACGGAAATCGCAGTGTTACGGAGAAGGTGGCCCGCCTCTTGAGGATGCACGCCAACAAGCGAGAGCGCATCGATTTGGCTCAGGCTGGAGATATTGTGGCCGTGACGGGTCTTAAAGACTCGACGACCGGGGACACGCTGTGCGACAAGTCTCATCCGATTGTCTTGGAACCCATGCAATTCCCCGAGACGGTTGTGTCTCTGGCCATTGAACCCCGTTCTCAAGCCGATCAGAAAAAGCTCTCGTTGGCGCTTGAAAAGCTGGCGGGAGAAGACCCGACTTTCCGTGTAAGCAACGACGAGGAGACCGGGCAGACCATCATGCGTGGAATGGGGGAATTGCACCTGGAGATCCTGGTGGATCGTCTGGTCAGAGAATTCGGCGTTCAGGCCCGGGTAGGGAAACCTCAGGTGGTGTACCGGGAAGCGGTTGCCGGTGAAGGGCAGGGCGAGGCTGTTTTCGATCGTGAGCTGGCAGGAAAAAAGCAATATGCCCGGGTTCAACTCTTGGTGGAACCCAGAAAAAGGGGGAGCGGCAACAAGGTGGTCTGCACGATTGACGAGGGGAGCATTCCCACCATAATCATCAGCCCACTGAGAGAAAGCATCTCGAACGCCATGGAGGCGGGACCTCTGGGAGGATATCCTGTTGTCGATGTGCAGGCAACGATCACCGGGTGCGAATACCGGGAAGGAGAATCGACGGAGATGGCTTACCGCATCGCGGGATCTCAAGCCGTGCGAGACGCGCTATTGCACGGGGGACCGATTCTTCTGGAGCCCGTTATGAAGGTTCAAGTGATCGTGCCCGAAGATTTTTTGGGGGCCGCCCTGGAAGGGCTCAATTCCCGCAAGGGGAGGGTGGAGGGGATTTCGACCCAGTTGAAGACCAAGGTCGTCGATGGGTTGGTTCCTCTTTCCACCATGTTCGGCTATTCGACGGATTTGCGCTCAGCAACCCAGGGTAGAGGAACTTTCTCCATGGAATTCTTCCGCTTCGAGGAAGCATCTTCCCTACCTCCGCATTTGCAGCCGCGCTGATCAGACTGCGTCGCGCTCTCGCCGACTGCGCTGTTTGTTGACAATTGGCCGACGAAAAGATAAAATTTAACCATCTATCAACTTCGAGGGAGGGTTCTCGTGGAATATCTTGCACTGCTCTTGTCGATCATTGCTTTGATTGTGGCCGCCATGGCTTATGCCCGCACTGGAGGGATCCAGGAGGTCAAGGCGCAAGTCAGCAACCTGGGGAGCACAGTGGAGTCGGTTCGGGAGAAAACTGCGGACGCGCTGGGCAAAATGGAAAAACTCGTGCGTGGTTCCGAAAAAGATCCGAAAGAAGGTTGAATCAAAGGAGGATTTGCCCATGATTCGGATGCGGCCCGGCCATATTTCTGTGATCATCCTAATGCTGGGATCGTTCGTGGCTCTGATGGGATGCGTCGCGACGGGGGTGCAGCCCATCGATCTTTCCTACGTGCCCGCGGCGCCTCCCGAGAAAGCCGATGCAGAGATCTCAAAGTTAACCTTCGGCGTAGCCCAGTTCATCGATGCCCGCAGCCAGAAGGAATTCGTGGCGGAAATTCCCTGGCCGGCGGGGAAGGCCCAGTACAAGCCCAGCAAACCTCTGGGAGCCATCGTGGCGGAGGCGGTTGGCAAGCGTCTGGAGGCGGCAGGTTTGAAGGTTGTCCAGCTAGGAGAGATCTGGAACCTTGAGCTGGGCAGCCTGAAGGAAAATTGGCCGGATGTTGTCATTGGCGGGCGGATTGATCAGTTTTGGGCTACGACGAACACGGACAACACCATTCACAAAGTGGATGCCGACGTGAGCCTGCACATGGTCGTGGCTACGCCTCGCGGCAAGAGGGCCCTTTACGAAAAAGGGATTATCGGCAGGGCCGATGACACACGGTTCGTGAGTTACGTGAGCCAGGTGAAAAGCGCACTGAATAACACGTATTCCGCCTCCGTTGATGAATTCTTCAAGGACTCTCTTCTCATGAGGCAGCTGAGGACGGTCGGTCGGTGACCGGGCTGCGCTGAACCGATTGCCCTGAATCCGGGCCGGATGGAAAGCGGCCTGCCGTGATCCGTCATTAGGGGGTTCCTGTCGCTTTCTTCTCTTTGCGCCGGTGGCGGCCCCAAGCATTCAGTCCCCAACCCAGCAAGAAGCCGACCAAGAAGGGAATGAGGATCAGCAGCACACTGGATAAGCTAAAGGTCCAGAGCAAAATGTGCACCTTCACCGTTTCCGTGTTCTGCAGCGCGAAGACGAGAAGCGCGGCAAGAAGAATGGTAGAAACAAACAGTTTGAAAATCATTGCGGGTTCTTTCAGAGAGAGAGGTTGTTTCCGTTTAAGTAATGAAACGTTGTGACCACCGCGATTTGGATCCCGTGGGCCAGCGCCTGATCGTTGAAATCGAAATAGGGACTGTGAAGAGGGGTACCTTCCGTTCCCTCAGGTGTAAGACCGAGGAGACACATGGCGCCGGGTACATGCTCCAGGAAGGGAGAAAGCTCCTCGGTGCCGGGGGCCGGGTATCCAAGGTTCTGGAGATGGTCGGGTCCCCACAGCATCGCGGCTGCGCTGGAAATGTGGCCGGCAAAATCGACATCCTGACGCGGCATTGACGTTCCGTCTTCGTAGGAAACTTGACAGCGGCCTCCGTAAGCCCCGCACACCCCGGCAACGATCGATTCCAGTGCCCTTCTCAAGTCCTCCCGGTGTCCGGAGTTTTCAATCTGGATCGTCCCGTGAATCTCCACGGAATCCGGTATGACGTTGGGCGCGCCTCCTCCCTGGATCGTCGAGAGGATGATTGCAGAACCTCCAAAACGACCCTTCAGGGATTGCAGACCGTTAATCACCTGAGCGGAGAGAAAAATCGGATCAATGACGGTCTGAGGGAATGCCGGGTGCCCTCCTCTGCCCTGGATCCGGATCTTGAAGGAATCAATCAAGACGGATTTCCCATCCATTAAGGCAACCTTTCCCAGCGGGACTTCCGGAGAGCTGTGGATCCCAAGAATGGCCTCGATCCGGGGGGACTCTTGCAGGACTCCGGCCTTTAGCATTTCTCTGGCTCCGCCTCGGCCCTCGTCGGCGGGCTGAAGAATGAATTTTACATTGCCCCGCAGGCGGTCTTTCATCAAACTCAAAATCTTGGCGGTTCCCAGGGCGATCGCCAGATGGCCGTCATGGCCGCACGCATGCATGATTCCTGGTTTCTTGGAGGCATGGGGGAAATCGCCCCGCTCCTGAATGGGGACGGCATCCAGCTCCGCTCGGATGGCAAGGGTCGGACCCGGAAGAGCCCCCCGCAACAGTGCTACCACGCCCGTTTTCGCTACCCCCCGAGTGACCTCCAACCCCACGGTCTTGAAGTAACGGGAGGCGACCTCGGCGGTACGGACTTCCTCAAAGGCGATCTCCGGGTGGGCGTGCAGGTCACGCCGCATCTTCACCAGTTTAGGGAGTACCCGATCAATTTCCGAAAATAGGGTCTTTTTCATCATTCCTCCATCAGACGGCCTTTGTTTTTTCTAGCTCTCCTCTTTTCTACGGCCGCCGGGCCTCTTTTCGATCTTTTCCAATGGGGCTTTGTTCCGCTATGTATCGGCATCTGGGGCGCTGGAATCCAATAGAGAAATTGCAGGCTGGAACCGGGACATCGGACGGGGCCCGATCCACCAGCCCAGGACGGAAAATGTCTTTACTCGGATTTTGCCTGAGATACAATAAAAAAATTGCCATTGTTTTACCGTTTGCGAGACGGCGAGGAGTCCGGTTCCATGGCGCTTCCCAGTAAATCGATCGTCATCAAGGGGGCCAGGCAACACAACTTGAAGAACCTGGATCTGGAAATCCCCCGCGACCGCCTCGTGGTGATCACCGGGCTCAGCGGTTCGGGGAAGTCCTCCCTGGCCTTCGACACTCTCTATGCGGAAGGACAGCGGCGTTATGTGGAATCCCTCTCCACCTATGCTCGCCAGTTCCTGGAGCAGATGGACAAGCCCGACGTGGAATCCATCACCGGGCTTTCCCCCGCCATTGCCATCGAACAGCGTACGACGAGCCACAACCCCCGATCCACCGTCGGAACCGTCACCGAGGTGTACGACTATCTGCGACTTCTTTACGCGCGCGTGGGACATCCGCATTGCTACCGGTGCGGCAAGCCCATTGCCGCCCAAACGGCGCAGAACATCGTGGACCGGCTCCTGACCCTGCCCGCAGGCACTGCCGTTCATCTTCTGGCTCCTGTGGTCCGGGACCGCAAGGGGGAATGCCGGCGTGAGATCGAGGAAATGGTGCGCCAGGGGTTTGTCCGGGCTCGCATTGATGGTACCGTGCGCGACCTTTCGGCTCCGATCACCTTGGCCAAGACTCGCAAGCATACAATCGAAGTGGTGGTGGACCGCATCCTCGTGAAAGAAGGGATTGCGGGACGTCTTACGGATTCTGTGGAGCTGGCTCTCAAAGTGGGAGATGGATTACTACTGGCATCTGTTACAAGTGCCGGGGGGGAAAAAGAGGAATTCCTGTTCAGCGAGAAGATGGCCTGTCTCGATTGTGGAATCAGCCTACCTGAACTGTCCCCCCGCATGTTTTCGTTCAACAGTCCCCACGGAGCTTGCCCTCCGTGTGGAGGTCTCGGGAGCAGGCGGGTGATTGACCCGGACTCTGTGGTCTCTGACCCTCGTCTCACGATACGCCAGGGGGCCATCGCACCGTGGGCGAAGAAGAGTTCTCTTGCATTTCATCAGAATCTGGAAGCAGTAGCCGATCACTACGGGTTTGACTTGAATGCGCCGTTTGGAAAACTGGACGAGCGCGCCCGGCGACTTCTTCTCTACGGTTCCGGAGGAGAAAAGATCCGCTTCTGGTACGAACGGGGTGGCAGGCGCCATACGTACGAGAAGGAGTTCGAAGGGGTGATCCCGGCTCTTGAGAGGCGCTACCGCGAGGCGGAGTTGACTGAGGATCGGGAGGAAATCGAGCGCTTTATGGGAGTGCGCCCCTGCGAGGCTTGCGGGGGGATGCGGCTGCGACCGGAGAGCCTGGCCGTGACTGTGGAAGATCTCTCCATTGGGCAGGTTTGCCGGCTCTCCATTGCCGGGGCTCTGAGATTTTTCCAGGATGTCCACCTGACGGCATTGGAGGCGGAGATTTCCCGCAGAGTCCTCAAGGAGATCCGAGATCGCCTGGGCTTCATGGTGAACGTGGGACTGGATTACCTGACGCTGGACCGCGCCGCGGGAACTCTATCGGGAGGTGAGGCCCAACGCATCCGGTTGGCCACGCAGATCGGCTCAGGTCTGGTGGGAGTTCTTTACATTCTTGATGAGCCCAGCATTGGGTTACACCCGCGGGATAATCGCAGGCTGCTGGAGACATTGAAGAGCCTGCGCGATTTGGGGAACACGGTGATCGTTGTGGAACACGACCGTGATACGATTCTCGCTGCGGATACGATCGTCGATCTGGGACCCGGGGCAGGAATCCAGGGGGGATATCTGGTGGCCTTTGGCTCTCCGGCGGAAATTCTCAGGCATCCCGATTCGCTGACCGGCCATTTTCTGTCCGGACGGCGAAAAATCCCGGTTCCGGCAAAGAGGAGATTTCCCGGGGAGCGCTGGCTTTCACTGCTGGGAGTCAAGGAAAACAATCTGAAGGATATTGACGTCTCGATCCCTGTCGGTTTGTTCACCGGAATCACCGGGGTGTCGGGATCGGGCAAAAGCACGCTCCTCATGGATGTCCTGTACAAAGCCCTGGCCCGAGAGCTTTATCATGCCGGTGACCGCCCCGGAAGTTACCGGGAGATTCATGGACTGGAGCATATAGAAAAGGTAGTCGCCATCGATCAGTCCCCCATCGGGCGGACACCCAGGTCCAATCCTGCAACCTACACCGGAGTATTTACCGAAATTCGCTCCCTGTTTGCCCAGGTGCCCGCGGCTCGCAGGCGCGGCTTCGGTCCAGGGCGGTTCAGCTTCAATGTAAAGGGGGGGCGATGCGAGGTATGCCAGGGGGACGGAATCATCAAAATCGAGATGCACTTTCTTCCGGACGTTTACATCACTTGCGAGGCCTGCAAAGGGAAAAGGTTCAACCGGGACACGCTTGAGATCCTATATAAAGGGCGAACGATTGCGGAGGTGCTGGAGATGACTGTTGAGGAGGCCCGGGAGTTCTTCTCACCGGTGCCGCGAGTGAAGGAGAAGCTCGACATCCTGGATCAGGTGGGTCTCGGATATCTCAAACTGGGGCAGTCCGCCACCACACTCTCCGGGGGGGAGGCCCAGCGGATCAAGCTGGCCAAGGAACTCAGCCGCAGAAGCACCGGGCGAACCGTTTTCATTCTGGACGAACCTACGACGGGTCTCCACTTTGCCGATGTGGAGAAGCTCTTGGAGGTGCTGAACCGTCTGGTCGAAGCGGGCAATACGGTTGTGGTCATCGAGCATAATCTGGATGTCATGAAAGCGGTGGACTACCTCATCGACCTGGGACCCGAGGGAGGCGATTTGGGAGGAGAAGTGATCGCCGTGGGAACCCCGGAAGAGGTCGCTCAAATCGAACGTTCCTATACCGGTCAAATGCTCCGGGAACTCTTGTCCGGACGTCTTCCCGTCACAGCATGCGCAACCTCAAATTGACCCTGGAATACGAGGGGACGAAGTATCACGGCTGGCAAGTGCAGCCGGGCCAGGTAACGATTCAACAGGTGGTTCAGGAGAAGCTGGCTCGGATTCTCCAAGAGACGGTGGTGCTCGTTGCCGCCGGGCGTACGGATGCCGGCGTTCACGCGCTCGAGCAGGTGGCTAATTTCCATTGCTCCTCTGCCATCCCTCCACACAATCTCCAAAAAGCTCTCAACAGTCTCTTGCCCTGGGATATCGCGGTGACGGCAGTGGAAGAAGTTCCGCAGGAATTCAGCGCCCGCTACTGGGCACGAAGCAAAGTCTATGTGTACCGTATTTTGAACCGATCCTATCCTTCCCCCACCTGGAGACGCACCAGCTGGTTTTTCCCCAGACCGCTCGACGTGCCGGCGATGGAAAAGGCTCTGCCCGGCCTCCTTGGCAACCATGACTTCAGCGCGTTCCGGGCGTCAGGCTGTACGGCGAAAACTGTGATCCGCACGTTGCACCGGGCCGATCTCACCCGGCAAGGCGACATGATCGAGATCCGTTTTGAGGCCAACGCGTTCCTGCGCTACATGGTACGGAACATCGTGGGGACAGTAGTACAGATCGGCATCGGGAAGAGGCCTCCGGAAAATCTGGCCGAGGTTCTGGCCGGACGGGACCGGGGCCGGGCCGGCCCCACTGCACCGGCCCGCGGTCTCGCAATGGAAAAAGTGTTCCTGGGTCCTCCGGACCGTTTCCCTCTATTGTCGGCCGAGTGAGGAGCCTCGGGGTGCCCCCTTGGGCTCCCGAACGGCTTGCGGCGAGACTCTAGAGGACGAACGGATCGTTTTCGCAGCCGTATAGTGATCGAAGGTAAATCGCAAGTGATTCGGCCGGACAAACCAGCCGTCACGCAACTTGCGTTCTCTTTCCGATTAAAGGCCCAGGAAGGAGAGTGCCGTGCGTTCTTTGATCTGCACTTGCTCCGCGTTGGACAGATTTGCGCCGTGGATCGTGCGGATCGGATCCGGGTCTCCCATGTCGTAGGGATAATCGGTGCCCAGCGCGATCCGGTCTGCTCCCGCGATGTTTGCCAGGAAGCGCAAGGCTTGACTGCTGTGCGTCACCGTATCGTAGTAGAACCAGCGCAGCGCGTCACTCGGCGGCCGTCGTAGAGAGATCTGGGCTTCCTTGCGCACCTGAAAGCCGCGATCCCAGCGACCCGCCTGGTATGGGAAGAACCCGCCGCCGTGTACCAGAAGAACTTTCAGATCCGGGTAGCGGTCGCAGATTCCTGCAAAAATGATCTGGCCGGCAGAGACGGTGGTATCGGCCGGATTCCCCACCAGGTTCTTCATGTGATAGCGGTCAAGGCGTGTGCCGTGAGCAATGCCGAACGGGTGGATGAGAATCGGCGCCCGCGTTGCAGCGGCTGCCGCCCAAAACGTCTCCAGGTCGGCGTCGTCCAGACTTTTTCCGGCGGCATGGGTTCCGATAATTGCGCCTTTGAGCCCGAGCCCCAGCGCATGCTCCAACTCCTGAGCCGCGCGCCGTCCGTCCTGGAGAGGAACCGTGGCCGCTCCCCAAAAACCGCTCTGGCCTTTGAGAGCCTCGGCCGTCGTTTGATTGACCATGCGAGACCATGCCGCCCCTGGCCGGGGATCCAAATCATAACCCGCCAAGCTGATCGTCGGCGTGAGCCACTGGGCATCGACTCCTTGCCGGGCCATCTCTTTTCTGCGTTGTTCAAGGTCATCCATTTCTGCAGGCATTGGAGTGTTCAGTACCTTGCCCAGTCGGAGGCAGATCTTTCCGTTTTCCGCGCGATCCAGAGAGACACCCGAGGGTGCTGCAGCGGGATCATGCAGCAGCCGCTTAAATAAATCGGGAGCCATATAATGCGCATGAAGATCAATAATCACTCGGTTTCTCCTGTTGGAAAAGGGGAGAGAATCATGCCAGCAGCGCCCAGGGTTCTTCTACGAAATTGGCCAGATCGTCCAGGAATCTTGCCCCCCCCGCGCCGTCCACAACGCGATGATCGAAGCTGAGAGTGAAGATCATCATAGGTCGCACCTGGGGTTGTCCTTCCACCGCGACGACGCGATCTGCGATGCGTCCCACGGCCAGAATGGCGGCTTGGGGCGGGTTGATGATGGCGTTAAAGGCGTCCACCTTGTACATGCCCAAGTTTGTAATCGTGAAAGTTCCCCCCACAACGTCTTGCGGGCGGAGTTTTCCCGCATGAGCCCGGTCAACGAGGTCTTTGCGTTGCGCGGCAATTTCACTTAAGCTTTGTTGGTCTGCATTATGGATCACGGGGACAACGAGCCCTTCTTCGATAGCCGTGGCGATCCCGATATGAATTTCTTTATTCCAGTGAATCGTCCCGTCGCGCCAGCCAGCATTGATCTGCGGGTGAGCACGTATTTTTGCGGCGACAAGTTTCACCAGGATATCCGTGTAGGTGAGCTTCACGCCGGTTCGCGCTTCTACGGAGGGGCTGATTTTCCCCCTCAATTCCACCAAACCTCCCGCTGCAACTTCCCTCGTCAGATAAAAATGAGGAATCTGCGTCCAGCTTTTTGTAACGCGGTCCGCCATGATTTTCCAGGCACTGCTGAGTGTTTGGGTTCCATCAGGTGCGGAAACATCGGGCAAGTCTGTTGCGAGCACGGCCCCATCCGGCCCGGATCCCGTCAGGCCGGCCACGTCGATGCCCCGTTCTGCGGCAAGCCTCCTGGCTTTCGGGGAGGCCGGGGGAGGGAGGGCTTTCAACGAGGCAGTGGTGGTCACGGTTGCTGGCGGCGCAACAGACTCCGCGGGCGGAGATTCCCCTGGGGCAAGGATCCAGGCAATCGTTTTTCCCACCGGGATCACGTCACCCTCGCGGGCGCTCAGACTTCCCAAGATGCCGGTGGCCGGCGCCTCGATCTGGACGTTCACCTTGTCGGTTTCCACTTCCATGATCGGCTCGCCTCGGGTGACCGACTCTCCTTCGCGCTTGAGCCAGGAGATGAGCTTGCCGGTTTCCTGGGCCATCCCCAATGCGGGCATAACGATATTTGTTGCCAGAAGAAACCTCCTAGGATTTCAAGCTTTCGACGCGGGAGCCTTCCGCCCGTGCTCCCTGAGTAACCGCCTTCACCATCTTCGCCACGGTATCGCTCAATCCGGGTTCGTTTTCTCGTATCGAAGGCAACGGCCCGTTGGCGGTGAAGTAATGAGCTCCGGCAACGAGCAGTTGGTCGGCGGGAAAACGGGTGATGACCTCGTGCCCGGTTTCGGTAACCACGACTTCTTCTTCGATGCGGGCCGCGCTCCAGCCGTCCGTAGAGGGCCAGTACGTTTCCAGGGCGAACACCATGCCGGGCTTGATCTCGTGCGGATGATCCAATGACACGAGGCGGCTGATCACCGGCTTCTCCCAAATCGCCAGACCCACGCCGTGGCCGTATTGCAGGGCGAAGCAGGCTTCTTCGTT
>DATEAK010000289.1:0-6944 GCA_035288405.1 bacterium
CGAGACCGCGATAGGTATACTGAGCGCGGACGTTCGCTCTTGGTAACTGCACTTGTAATGTCCCATCTCCGCACTCAAGTTCTCCCCCTCTCTCCACCCTCTCCCCCTGGAAGGGGGAGAGGATAAAGGTGAGGGGGTGTGATCGCGCGCGGAAAAGTGCATAGGACTTTACTTTTGCAGTCCTCACTAGTTGCCCTTCGCAACCGCAAGTGCCCCTCCAGCCTTCAGCATGGTAATTTCCCGGTCGGTCAGGTTATGGCGGACAGGGATCTCAACTCCTCGAGTCACGTTCTTGACAACCAACTTCCCGCGTAGGTCGGAAACCGCTAATTCCAGTTGATCCCCCTGCTCGAGGCAACCAAAGTCAGACTCGTTGACCAGGGTCAGGGGAAGGATTCCGAAATTGATCAGATTCGCCAGGTGAATGCGGGCGAATGACTTCGCGATGACCGCTTTCACCCCCAGATACATGGGAGCCAGAGCCGCGTGCTCCCGGCTCGAACCTTGCCCGTAGTTCGCTCCGCCGACGAGGACTCCTCCCGGACTCTTGCGGGCACGCTCGGGGAACGTCGGATCCACTCCTTCAAAAACATGAGCGGAAATCGCGGGGATGTTGGAGCGCAACGGCAGGATCTTGGCACCGGCGGGCATGATGTGATCCGTGGTGATGTTATCCCCCACCTTGAGCAAAACCTCTCCTTTGATAACATCCGGCATCTTTTCCTTTACAGGAAGAGGCTTGATATTGGGACCTCGGATCACTTCAATTTTTTCGGGCTGTGCCGCCGGCGGGATGATCAGGTTGTCGTCCACGGTGAACTCGGCAGGCCACTCCACTTTGGGTGGAGTTCCGAGGCTGCGCGGATCCGTGATGACACCGGTCAGAGCCGTGGCTGCCGCCACTTCCGGACTCGAGAGAAAGATCTGGGCATCCTTTGTCCCACTGCGGCCTTCAAAGTTGCGGTTGAACGTGCGCACCGAGACAGCGCCCGAAGAAGGTGCCTGTCCCATACCAATGCAGGGGCCGCAGGAATTCTCCAGGATCCGGGCGCCGGCCGCAATCACGTCCGCCAGGCCTCCGTGGGCGGTGAACATGCGCAGGACCTGGTTCGATCCCGGACTGATCACCAAACTGAGATCGGGATGGACTGTTTTCCCTCTGAGGATGGCAGCCACCGTCATCAAATCTCGGAAAGAAGAATTCGTGCAACTGCCGATAGCGACCTGCTGTACCTTGGTGCCCGCCACTTCCTCAACTTTGCACACTTTGTCGGGCATGTGCGGCTTGGCAATCAGGGGCTCCAGCCGGCTCAGGTCGATTTCGATCACCTCATCGTAGACAGCATCCGGGTCAGCGCTCATAGGAATCCAGACCTGCTCCCTTTTCTGCGCCTTGAGATAGCTCCGGGTCAATTCATCGATGGGAAAAACAGACGTCGTAGCCCCGAGTTCGGCCCCCATGTTCGTGATCGTCGCCCGCTCGGGAACGGCTAGGGTTTTCACCCCTTCTCCGAAATACTCGATAACCTTTCCAACCCCTCCCTTGACGGTGAGACGCCGCAACAGTTCTAAAATGATGTCTTTGGCGGAAACCCAGGGCTGCAGCCGGCCGCTCAGGTGAACTCCGACCACTTTGGGCATGGCGAGAAAGAAGGGCTGCCCCCCCATGGCCAGGGCCACATCAAGCCCCCCGGCACCCATGGCGATCATTCCCAGACCGCCACCTGTGGGAGTGTGGCTGTCAGAACCCAGGAGAACTTGGCCCGGAACTCCGAATCGTTCCAAATGAACTTGATGGCAGATACCGTTGCCCGGCCTGGAAAAGTAGATTCCGTACTTGGCCGCGATGGACTGCAGGAAAAAGTGATCGTCGGCATTCTCGAACCCGGTCTGCAGCATGTTGTGATCGACATAGCTTACGGAAAGTTTCGTTCGGACTTTGGGGATTCCGAGGGCCTCAAATTGTAGATAGGCCATCGTACCCGTCGCATCCTGGGTCAGGGTCTGATCGACTCTGATCCCGATCTCGCCGCCGGGTTTCAATTCGCCCGAAACCAGGTGTTCTTTCAGGATTTTCTGGGTCAGGTTGGCGCCCACGAAATTTTTCCTCCAGAATGAGAAATCCCTGGAGCCCCTCCCCCCCCAGGAGAGCCTGCGGACTTGTTTCTGCCCGTCCAAAAGCAGCCGGATAGTAGCAACGCCCAACCGCTTCTGTCAAGGACTTTCCCCCCTCAATACCCCCAAACTATTTCTATTCCTTGACAGAGTGGAGCCTTCCCTTTAGGATGCCTTCGTGTTAAACCGCCGGGACCGTACAGGGCAGTCCAGGGGAAAACCCCTTGCTGGCCCGTCTTCCTTCCCCAAGAAACGACTGAGCCAGGTTTTCCTGCGGAGTGAGCGAGTCGCTGCACGGATCATACGCCTCGCCGAAATTTGCAAAGGGGAAACCGTCCTCGAAATCGGAGGAGGAAGGGGAATTCTCACCCGGGCACTGGCACGTTCGGGTGCTCGGGTCACTTGCCTGGAAGTGGATCAGAAATTAGCTGCGGAGTTAAGGAAACGACTATCCCACCTGCCGGAAGTCGTCGTCCTGGAAGAAGATGCACTTCGTTTCGATTTCTCCACGATCCCGGCCCCCTTCAAGGTGGTGGCCAACCTTCCCTACCACATCTCCTCTCCACTACTGACGAGACTCCTGGAGTTCCGTACCTCCATATCCGCCATGACTCTGATGGTGCAGAAGGAGGTAGCCATGCGGCTGCTTGCCAAACCTGGAACCAAGGAATACGGAATCCTCTCCGTGGCCGTTCAGGTCTTCGCCGAAACGAGCCTTGGCTTTCTCGTCCCGGGGCGGGAATTTCGCCCGGTCCCTCGAGTGGATTCAGCTGTAATCCGTGTCAAGCCTCTTGCGGTTCCGCGCATCCCTCTTCCCGATCCGGAGCATTTCTTCCGCATTGTCCGGTTGGGATTTGGACAACGCCGCAAGACATTGCGAAACTGTCTCAAGCAGGAATTTGGCGAAGACGTAGTCGATCACGCGCTAGGAGATTTGGGGATGGATCCGAAACGGAGGGGAGAAACCTTAAGCATGGAGGAATTTGCCCGGCTGGCCGCAGCACTTTCCCCATCAGGTTCCCCTTTGGGAGGTTCCGACCGGGCTTGATGTCAGGGAACCGGGCTTTGCGCCTCTTTCCTCCAACTTCGCACACACATAAATGCGCTGGACGATGGGGTCGATCTTGTGAAAGTTCTTGATCCTTTCGATGGAAGAAGCCTTGAGGGATGTATTCCGGGGCAGCAGGAGGCGGCCGCTCCCCGTGCGCAGATCCCGTGACAGGACCATGCCTTCTTCAATCTGATCAGCATTAACAACCATTTCTTTGAAGGTTACAACTACCTGATCCACAGCATCCAGGAACTGATCGACCACTCTCGGGTCGAAACGCTGGCTCCGATGCTGGCGGATGTGAGTGATTGCAGCTTCCTTGGGCGACTCATGTGGCGAACGGGTCCAGTACATGATGTCGTCATAGGCCTCGGCTACGCTGATCATTCTGGAACCCAGGGGGATTTCCTCGCCTCGCAAGCCATCGGGAAACCCCTTGCCGTCGTAACATTCGTGGTGGCAGCGGATGAGGACCCCCACCTGTCGCAGGCTGGTGATGGCTTCAAGGCTGGACTGGCCCCACAACGGATGCTGCTTGATCAGCGCCACTTCATCCGGCTTCAAATTCTGAACGGGCTTTTCGACCAGTTCTCCGGGAACCCCAATGAGACCGATGTCGTGTAAGAGTGCGGCAATTTCAATCTGCTGCACTTCCCGAGCATCACAGCCAAAACGGATGGCCATGGACTTGGAGTACTCGGCCACTCGCTTGCTGTGACCTCCGAGATACGGGTAATGGAGTTCCATGAGCTCCACGAATACCTTGATCGTGTCAAAGAAATTCCGCCGCAGTTCCTTGTAAAGGGCATCGAGTTTGGCGTTTTTCTCGGCGATTTCCTTGGTTCTCTCCTGAACACGGATCTCCAGATCGCTGTTGATGCGCTTGAGCTCGTCATTTTGCTGCCCGGTCAGTATCTGGAGACGGCGGTTCTCCTGCACCAGGTCGTACTGATCCAGTGCGGAGCGCACAACTTGCCGCAGATCCTCGTCATCCCAGGGCTTCTGTACAAAGCGAAAGACCTCTCCGTGGTTAATTGCCGACATGACCATGTGAGGATCCACCAGACCCGTCAGCATGAGTCTCATGACATCCGGATGCTTTTCTTTGACCCGCTTGAGCAGATCGACCCCGCTCATCTCGGGCATTCCATGATCGGATAGAACGAGAGCCACATTGTGCTTTTCCAGAAGCTCCAGAGCCTCCCGGCCCGTTCCGGCCAGAAGGATGGCATACCCATCCCGGCGGAATGATCTCTGCAGCGCCGAAAGCACGTTCTTCTCGTCATCGACAAAGAGCACAGTGTGAGTGCTTGAAACGTCCGAGTTCATGGCAAGCCTCCGGAAAGTCCGTCCTCTTCCAAGGGGCAGCCCACCAGCACGGCCCCTTTAAAGGCCCAGTCCATCGCTTGACCCAGGGGGTAACAGCGGAACAGATGCTCTTGAGATCCGTTCCAGCATTCACTGGCCTGTCCGTTCTCGTGGGTCTTCAGAACCTGGCGAATCAGGTCGACGACACGATTCGGGAAAAGGTCTTCCGCCGGAACACCCAGGGGGACCTCCGAAACATCACCGGACCGTCCATCCTTCAAGAGGTTTCGGATCCGGCTATTGAGGAGGACGACATCTCCATCCGGGTCAATTCCCGCTACGGGCAATGGGAGACAATCAACGATCTCCTGGGACAAGGAGAGAGCCCGGCTGCGGAAGGTCAATTCGCTGGTGCGCTGATCCACCTTTTCCTGCAACGCTTTGTTGAGGACCTCGAGATCTTCTTTCTGCTCTTCAATCTTGGCCACCAGTTGATCGTTGAATTCCTGAAGCTCAAACTGCTCCAGCGAGTTCCGGACGGTGAGTTTGAGCTGTTCATCTTTCCACGGCTTGGTGATGAACTGGTGCACTCCGGCTTCATTGATCAGAGCCAGTATGGAATCGATTTCGGCGAATCCCGTCAGAACAATGCGGAACGTCCTGGGAAACGCCTCCTTAGCGCGGCGGAGAAACTCAAGGCCGCTCATCTCGGGCATGCGCTGATCCGAGAGGATGAGATGCACCGGATGCTGACGCAGAACTTCCAGCCCCTCTTCACCACTAAGAGCAGTCAGGACTTCCAGGTTCTCCTTCCGAAAGAGCCTTTTCAGGGAGCTCAGGATGTGGCTCTCGTCATCCACGCAAAGAATCGTGTGCCGCTGCATACTTGCTCTCCAGTGGGAGCTTTACCCGGAAGAGGCTCCCCTTACCCATCTCGCTTTCCACCTCAATGGTGCCGCCGTGCTTCTTGACGATGCCGTACGCGATGCTTAATCCCAGGCCGGTCCCCTTCCCTACGGGTTTCGTGGTAAAGAAGGGCTCAAAGAGACGGTTGAGATGTTCTTGGGATATCCCTATGCCTGTATCGGAGACCTCCACGACGACCTCATCGTCACGGACATACGTCTTAATCCGTATCTCCCCCTTTTCCGGTATGGCCTGAGCGGCATTGACCAAGAGGTTCATGAAAACCTGGTTGAGCTGCATCGGATAACATTCAATCTCCGGAAGTTCTCCCAACTCCTTGGTCACGGTGGCCTTGTACTTGAGCTCGTTCCAGACGATATTCAAGGTGCTTACGATCCCCTGGTTGATGTCCGCGTATTTCAACTCCGCCTCATCCGCCCGGGCGAAATTCTTGAGATCCAAGACGATCTTGGCTACCCGTTCGGCGCCCTCCCGAGACTCCTCCACAATCCGGCTCAGGTCAGAGAGGATATTTTCCAGATCGCTCTCTTCAGCCAGATGGAGAGCCTCACCAATGAAGCGCGAACAGGTTTCTTTGTCACCATCTTTCTGGTAGTCCATCGCCTCCTGACACTTCCGCATGATTCCGGTGAGCTCATTGACATATTCCCTCAAGGTCCCGAGGTTGCTTTTCACAAAGGCGATGGGATTGTTGAGCTCGTGGGCCACACCGGCGGCCAGTTGCCCTATAGAGGCCAGCTTCTCGCTCTGGTAGAGTGCCTTACGTTGACTCTCCATCAGCTGATCTGCCTGCTTTCTTTCTGTGATGTCGCTTAATAAAGAAATGATGCTGACAATGTTTCCTTGTGAACCATGCATCGATGCCCAGGAGATATTGACATCAATCAGTGAGCCGTCACGTTTTTGTCTCCGTGTCTCCCTCACGGCGACGATTTCCCCTCGCAGCGCGCTATCAAGATTCTCTTGGTATTCTGCGTCCATCTCGCTAGGTATGATCGGGTTGGGGAGACCAAGCACCTCCTGCTCGCTCCAGCCAAACACGCGCTCGGCAGCCTGGTTCCACATCATGATGTTGCCCTGGGGATCCAAGGCCAAGATGGGCAGAGGCGAGGCTTGAATGAGTGCCCGAAGCTTCTCGTTGCTCTCCCGCAATGCTTCAGCGGTTCTCTCGATCTCCTCCTGGCGGACAGCAAGCGCTTCCGCCATCTCGTTAAACGCCTCCGCAAGCAGCCCCAGTTCACCGCGGTCGGGGTCATGGACGCGCATCCGCAAGTCGCCGGAAGCAAATCGTTTGGTAGCCTCTACCAGTCTCTTAACTTTCCGCAAGATGAACACTTCTCCCCCGAGCAGCGCCGCTATTAGGGCGAGTGCCGCGACAACACCAAGGGCAATCAGGTTGCGGACCAGAGCACGATTCGTATCGGCTAGCACCGCCTTGGTCGGGATGCTGACAACGACATACATCCCTTGAGAACCGTAAGAAGGATCTAAAAGCTGAGAGAATCCCAGAAGACGTTGAACTTTATCCTCTCCGACTAGTTCT
>DATEAK010000290.1:0-28113 GCA_035288405.1 bacterium
CTCACCTGGTGCGGCGGGACTATGCTCTCCTGCAGGATCTGGTGCAGGGTTTCAGCAAGGACCCTGCCGTACAGTCCCTGTGGGTGGCCGATGAACGAGGATTGGTTTTGGCGCACTCGGAGCCCGATTTCTTCGGAGAACCCCTGGGACCGGTGATTCAGCGGCCTCCATTTAGTGAGAATAAAGTCCTCATCCGGGAAGATCTGCGCAGGAACCTTCTGCACGTGGAGTTTCCCATGGTCCTTGCCGGCAACCGGTGGGGCACGGTTGGGATGGAATACTCAACCGCGTCTCTGCAGGAAACTCTGGGCGTCCTTGGAGGGGAAGCGCTCTTGGTGACCGGTATCTTCGTGTTGGTAGGCTTTTGGCTGGGAGCCGTTTTTTCCAAGAGAATCACCGCTCCAGTCTCCGAACTCACGCGAGCGGCCAACGCATTGGAGGCCGGGGACTTTAATATCGAAGTGCAGGTGGAGGCGGAAAACGAGGTGGGGGCTTTGCAGCATCACTTTACCCGCATGGCACGGGCTTTGGCCGAGAGCCAGAGGGAGCTTCAGGAGAAAAACGAAGCCCTCAACACCTTGAATCAAGACCTGGCGCGCCGGGTTCGAGAGGCCACGGCAGAGCTTTCGCGGACCATGGAGTATCTGAGCTTTATTCTAAAAAGCGCCCGGGATGCCATCATTACCACGGACCGGGCTGGAAGCGTCCAAACCTTGAATCGGGCTGCGGAGGAATTGTTCGAGGTAAGGAGTGATGAAGTTGCAGGAAAACCAGTGGATGAGCTTTTGGGCAAGGGGAAGGAGATTTCAGAAGCCCTAGCCCAGGTGGTCGGCAAGGAGCAAACCTGCGAAGTGGAGAATCGCATCCAGGACCGTAAAGGAGAATACAGAATTCTGAGCTTGACCATTTCCCCGCTGAAATCGGATGCCGGCGAGCTCCTCGGCACGGTGGTAATTGCCAGTGACCTGACCGAGAAGAAGCGCTATCAGGAAGAGTTGCTGCGCTCGGAAAAGCTTGCCAGCGTTGGAGAACTGGCGGCAGGCGTTGCTCACGAAATCAATAACATCATCATGGTCATCTTGGGATTCGCTGATCTGTTGCTGCGCCAGACAAGCCCCGATCATTCCTCAACCCAGGATCTGAAGGTGATCGAGAGGGAAGCCAAGAGGGGGAGAGATATCGTCCAGCGGCTCCTACGATTTGCACGACCTCAGCCTCTAAAGCTCGCCCGGACTGAACTGGAATCGATCCTGGGAAATACCATCTCCCTGCTCTCTCACCAGATCCGCAAAGGCGGGATCCAAGTCAAAACGGATTACGACCCAGGAGTGTCCTCGATTGTCTGTGACCGTGGCCAGCTCGAGATGGTCTTTACGAACATCGCCCTCAATGCCGTCCAGGTTCTCGGCGAGGGGGGAATTCTTAAGATCAAAACTCGGGCCAAGGGTGCCGGCCGGGTTGAGGTGGTGATTTCAGACAACGGGCCTGGCATCCGCCCCGAGCACATGGGAAAGATTTTTGATCCTTTTTTTACCACCAAAGAGCCCGGACAGGGGACAGGCCTTGGCCTCTCCGTTGCTTACCGGATTGTCCACGAACACGGCGGCACCATCCGGGCGCAGAGCCGGCCCGGGGAAGGGACCAGTTTCCTCATCGAATTACCTATCGGATCGGAACGGGAGGAGGCCCATGCGCTTCCCCCCTCAGGGGACTCCGGGGAGAAGAGGTAGAAAAGAGCCGTGGTGCGCGAAAAAATCTTGATCATCGATGACGAGGAAGGAATCCGCCAGCTCTTCGTGCGCCTTCTTCACGGCGACAAATATGAAGTTCACCCTTTTGAGCGTGGTGCTCAGGCCTTGGATTCCATGCAGCGCGAGACCTACGATCTCGTGATTACGGATTTGCGAATGCCCGGCATGGATGGAATGGAAGTTCTGGCGCGGGTCCGCCAGGAGCATCCCGACGTGCCGGTGATCGTACTCACCGGTCACGGGACGGTGGAAAGCGCTGTGGAAGCCATGAGAAAGGGAGCGTACGACTATATTGCCAAGCCTGTGCAGACCGACGAGATCGAGCTTACCATCGAGAAGGCTCTGCGGGAGAAACGCTTATCGGAGGAGAACCGGATCCTCAAGGAGCAGCTTACTGAGCGTTACAGCCTGGGGGCTCTTCTAGGGAAAAGCCCGAAGATGAACGAACTCTTCACTCTGATTCTCCAAGTGGCGCCCAGCGATGCTTCCGTGCTCATTCAAGGGGAAAGTGGAACCGGGAAGGAACTCGTAGCCCGAGCGATCCACACGCACAGTGCGCGCTCGAAGCGGATTCTCCTGTCACTGAACTGCGCCGCCTTGCCCGAGACCTTGCTCGAAAGCGAGCTTTTCGGTCACGAGAAAGGGGCATTCACGGGGGCCGTGACCGCGAAGAAGGGTCTCATGGAAGTTGCGGATGGCGGCACTCTCTACCTGGATGAGATCGGCGAGATGCCGTATTCCCTGCAGGCCAAACTTTTGAGGGCCGTCGAGCAGGGGGAATTTCTGCGGGTTGGAGGACAAAGTCAGATCCATGTGGATGTCCGGATCATCTCTTCCACGAATCGCAACCTGAAAGAGATGGTGGAATCGGGCAAATTTCGGGAGGATCTTTATTACCGGCTCAATATCATCATGATTCACGTCCCTCCTCTACGCGAGAGGAACGAAGACATTCCTTTGCTGAGTGAACATTTTTGCGGGAAGTTCGCCGGGAAGATGGGGAAACCCGTGAAAGGGTTTTCTCCTGCTGCGATGGAAGCTCTGCTGGCCTACGAGTGGCCCGGAAACGTGCGCCAGCTCGAAAACATCATCGAACGGGCCGTCATCATGACGGCAGGAGAAACCATCGAGAAAGCTGCCCTGGCAGCCGAGGTTCTTGTTGTTCCTTCAGCCGCTCCCTCCGAGGACTACCTCCATCTTCCTCTCAAGAAAGCCAAGGAGAAACTGGAGCGAGACTATCTTCTCAGCGTACTCAAGCGCCATTCCGGCAATGTGTCCCTGGCAGCCGAGGAAGCGGGAATTCACAAGACCCACTTTTACCAAAAATTGCGCCAGTACGGGATCCGTTTTGAAAGCTGAAGGCTCTTTGTAGGAAATTCCCTACTCCCGGTAGGAAAACCACTACTCAATCTAACCCTTGTCTTTTCAATAAGAAAGCCGATCAGAGGAGAGCCTCCCGGGTTCTCTGTGTTGGCATTCCCCTACGATTTCCCGCCCCCAAGGATCCATGGGAATCGGGAGCCTGTCAAGTAGTCGTTTATAAAACAACGGGTTACTTAGATTCCGCAGGAAGGCTTTACCGTGGCACGGCCCTTGTTATAAGGACAGGGTGAGAACTCGGGGTGGCGAGGGAGGAACAAACCATGAAGAGGTTAACGATCAAAGGACAGCCGGGAAAAACAGGTTTCTTTTGGGGCGCAGGAATCGGGTTTGTGGCGTTTCTTTTTCTGGGAGCCTTGCGGGGACTCGTGTACGGAGGATTTTGGGGACTGGTTCTTGCCGGCTTCTTCTCTGGAACGCCGGTTGAGTCTACGCTGGTGAACAGAGCCATCGTCGCTTTTGGGATGATCCTAGGAGTCGGAGCGTCCTTCGTCTTCTTCACGGGCGCGGGAGCACTGCTGGGTCTTGGCCTGGGGACGCTTTATCCCCTCTGTGAGAAGTTCGTTCAGCGAGTCCGCAGAGTTTACCGTGAGACCAGGAACGCTCTGCGTAGTCTCAAAGGCTCAAATCCCATCACCCCGTTTAGTGAAGAGGATGTATTTGTCCGCCGGGGCCGGGCAGCCGGAGCGGTGTTAGGCGCGGCGGCTTTTGCCGCTGGTGGTCTGATCACGGGAGTTCTCTACGGTGGTGCAGGCGGTCTGATTTTTGCATCTGCTTTCTATGGATCACCGGTCCCCCAGACCCTGATCCCAAAGCTCATGGTAGGAGTCGGGATGCTTCTGGGGGCGCTAAGTGTCGGAGCTTTCTTGCTAGTTGTGGGAGCAGTTCTTGGCACTGTGGCGGGGTATGGCTTGAGAGTTGCCCACCGTGTGGTTAGCCGGATGGTGAAAAGACCCACTCCGGTTGAAATGACCCACGGTCGCTAGAGACTGCAACTTAGCCGGGGGGCTGAATGATGAGACTTCCATGGATTGCCGGGTTCGTACTGGTAATCGTAACGGCTACTCTCCTGGGGACTGCGGGTGCGCCTGCCCAAGGGGCGGACAATGAAACCTGCCTGGTCTGCCACCGCAGCCCCCAGGAATCCTCCAAACCGGGCCAGAAGGATCCCTTCTATATTCATCCCGAATTGTTTGCGCGCTCGGTCCACGGAGGCTTCACCTGCGATACGTGTCACCAGGGCTATACCGCCGGGCCCCACGATCCCGCTGCGATGAAGGGAGTTGATGAGAGTCTTCTGAAAATCGCCGGAGAGCTTCAGAAAAAACGAGGCAAGGGGGCCATTGCATTGGCAAGTTGTGTGACTTGCCATTACGAGATCTTTCAGGATTATTCCCAAAGTGTTCATGGTGTCGCTCTACTCGAGAAGGGAGTGAAAGATGCTCCCTATTGCCTGGATTGTCACGGCCCTCCTCATACGCTCATGTCCAAAGAGAGTCCCGCTTCCCGGAATTTCTATACCAACATTCCCACGACATGCGCCTCCTGTCATGGCAATTCTGAAATCATCCTAAAGTACCGCCTGAATACGAACGTGGTTCCAACCTACCGGGACAGCTTTCATGGCAAGAAGCTGATCCTGGGCAGCTCGGATGTGGCGGTGTGCAGCAGTTGTCATGGGGCCCATAAGGTCGTAGACCCCCGGAGCCCAGCGTTTATGGAGGGGTTGGCGAACCGCTGCGGCCAGTGCCATGAAGGGGCCTCTCCCAAGTTTGCCACAGCTTTTGCCCACATTCCTGCGACGCAGACATCCGAGAAAATCGTGCGCTGGGCAGAGAGGTTCTTTGCCGTGTTGACCGGAGGGGTGATTTTGGGACTCGTCACACATATCGGCCTCGACTTGGCCTCCCAGGTGAGAATCCGCCGGCGCCGCAAGAACAAGAAGAGGAAATAAGGAGCGCGCCGGAAGGTCAGGTGAAGGGTTTGGGGAGCTATCACGGGTTCCCGATCAGGGGGTGCAAAATCATGGAAGGCAACGAGAAGGTCTTACGCTGGAACGTTCACTATCGGCTCCAGCACGTTCTCATGTTCACAAGCTTTATCGTCCTGGTGCTGACGGGGATTCCGCTCAAGTACGCCGGTGTTGGAGTCTCCCGGGTTTTCATGAACCTGTGGGGAGGGCCTGAAATGGCCTCCACCGTACACCGGACTGCGGCCGTCGTCATGATCATCTCTTGCGTCTACCATTTGGCCTATCTCGGTTGGAGAATGTGGAAGAGAATCTTCTCGCCGGATATGATCCCAAGCCTTAAGGATCTGCGAGACCTCTACGACAATATTCGGTTTTACCTGGGTCTTGCTCCCCGCCCACCTCTTTTCGGGCGTTTCACTTACTGGGAGAAGTTCGATTACTGGGCGGTTTTCTGGGGCATCTTCATCATGGTAGGTTCCGGACTTGTCCTCTGGTTTCCGGTGGAAACGGTCCGCTTTCTTCCTGTTTGGTTCCTTGGAATCGCCAAGGTGGCCCACAGTGATGAGGCCCTTCTGGCGGGTTTGGCTATCTTCATCTGGCACTTCTACAACGTCCACCTCAGGCCTGAGATCTTTCCCATGAACTGGGTATGGATCACGGGAACCATCACCCGCAAGGAGCTCAAGGAGAACTATCCTCTGGAGTATGAGCGCCTGCGTCTCCAAGAAGCCTTGGGGTCCCATCGTGTATCCAAAGTACATCCCCCGGAGCCAGAGGCCGTGGCTTCCGCCAAGAGAACCGGGATCGAATCCGATCCTGAGCAAGGAATTTGATCCCGATCCAGAAGAAGATAGCAAGCTGGAGGGCGGAGATGGGCATTCGCGCCGGACAGCGAGGAGTTGATGGCTAGCTCCATATGTCTTGAGAGCGATCTCAAGGATCGGATCGGAGTCGAGGAATGATCTTGGATCTTTATGTGCAAGTGATATTGCACTCCGCCGTGAGCGCTCTGGGCGTGGAGGCTTTGCTCCTGCTCTGGAAAGTGCAGAAGCCGGCACAGCGCTGGCGCTACCGGCTGCTGGCCCTCTTGCTTCCGTTGCTGACCGTCCCTGCCTTTCGCCTGCTGGACCCGTCCTGGGGAAGCGCGGCGTTCCGGGCCGGGGAGGCTCTTCTTGACAGCAAGCGCTGGTTGGATCTCAAATTGGGAGGAGTAACGGGCAAGATAGCTGCCTGGGCTGTGCTTGCGGCCGGCATCCTTGGTTTTCTCCTGCAAGAAGTAAAACCGCTCATTCTAGAATTCTGGAAAGATAAATTCCCACACAGAGCCCTTGAGGATTTCCCCTCTTTGGTGTCATCCCTGGGATGCTGGTCAAGGATCTCCCCTGGTGACGCGCCAGTGGTTGAGATTCTCGATACTGACGAACCCTTAAGCAAATGCAAAGGAGGGAAACGCGCCGCGATCATCCTTTCATCGGGACTTCTGCATCGGGTCGATGACAAGGAACTGTTGAGCATCCTGGCCCACGAAGCGGCCCACCTCCGGAAGAAGGATCACCAGTACGGATGGGCCCTCTTGTTTATTCGATGCCTGCACGCCGCGAACCCTGTTGGGCTCCTGGTTTTCCGGAAGCTCGGTGAGGAGAATGAGAAGTGGTGTGATGATCTCTCCGTGGCGGTTACGGGCGACCCGTTTTCCTTGGCCTCTGCGCTCATCCATGTCTATCGGGGCAGCGTGGTGAAAACCCAGTATTCTTGGGATTGGTATCGAAGCGGGACCAGGGCACTCGGCGCCAAAGCGCGGAGGGCCGTCATTGTCGCTCGGATCAAAAGACTCTTAGAGACGCGCTCTTATGGTGAGAGTCTGTTGGAACCGTGGCGCCTGGGAGTTACTGCGATATCCCTGGCATTCCTCCTGTTCCGGGTGGTGTGAGGATGGCTTCTGCAGTGATGAGAGAAGTGGGCAAATCGGTGGTAACGATGGCGGCAGTCCTGGGCGGAATCTCTGTTCTACTTGCGGGTCTCAACCGGCTTCCCGTGGTCCTGCAACCAGAAGTTTCCCACCGGTTCAAAGATTTTCCAGGGGTGCTGGAGGCCGAGCGGGAACTGGGGGCGAGGATCTGGATCCCAGCCTATTTCCCGGATTCTCTCAGCTGGCCCCCAGCCCTGGTCCGGGTGGAAAAGAGCGAGCCGCCTGTTGTGGTCCTGGGCATACTGAGCAACCCCGATCATGATCTGGCGCTCCTTCTGCTGCAGTCTCTGGGGAAAGGAGATTTTCAGCCGCTATCGGTTCCGCCGGTGAACGAAGTGGTGGAGACGCGGCGCATGACGGTCAAGGGAATGAGCGCACTTTTGTCGCGGACCGTGGATGGCAGCGGGCGAATTTGGACACGGTTGCAGTGGGAGACCCCATCGAGACGGTTTCTCCTGATTGGTCGCGCATCTTCTGAGGAGCTTATCCGGATGGCCGGCAGCGTGGGAGGAGGACATCGGTGAAGAGAGTCCGCCTGCGACAGCCCTGGAGTCTGAGAGGACGGGTCCTTTTCCTGGTGAGCGTCGGGATGCTCGTGGTCTTTTCGTTGATCGGTGTATCCAGTTACGTGAGTGTGAAAGAAAACTCGCGGCAAATTCTTCAAGAACGACTGAACCTGGCGGAGACGGCTGCTGCCCACCTGGATTTCATCTTGCAGGAAAACTTAAACCATCTCGTAGAAATCCCATTTGCCCGCGGGTTCGATCTGGGAGATCGGGACTGGAGACCGGAAAGGGAGGCGCTGCGGGATGCCTACCTCCACTCGATTTTCACGGGCGGCATTTTTCTGTTGGACTCGAGCGGTCAAATTCTCATCCGGGAGCCTCAAGGAGCGGGTCCTGTGCGACGGGATTTCCTTTCCTTCGCGCCTATCGCCAAGGCATTTCAGGAACGTAGGCTCTACGTATCGGATCTTCTCCCGGGGGCTCCTGAAGGCCGCTACGTGATTTGGGCCCTGGTGCCGGTCCGGGGCCGGGCAGGGGAAAGAATTGGAGCGCTCATTGGAGAGATTGATCCCGGAGCGCCACGGCTCCAGGAAGCAATCGCCACAGTCCAGTTGGGGAAGTCAGGGTATATCGATGTCGTAGACAGCACAGGACTCGTGTTGGCCTCCTCTCGGTCCGAGCGACTGTTCTCAGCGGAAGATCATAGGGAAACCTTGAGTGGCCTCCTACGCACTCGCCAACCTCAGGTCGGGACTTGCCATGATTGCCATACGAGCGCCCATCTGGGGGAGAGGGAAACCGAGATTATGGCCTTTGCTCCCCTGCGCTCTGCTTCCTGGGGAATGAACATCCGCCAGCCGGAGCGGGAGTTGGGGACCTCTCCATTCCTATGGAGCTGGCGCTTCGTGGGCATGGGAACTGTCCTTATGCTCATGGCGTTGATCGTGGGATGGGGAATCTCTCAGAGCATTCTGAAACCGACGGCAACGCTGACTCGCGCAGCCCGGCAGATCTCTAGTGGGGACCTCGATTCACCGATTCCCAACCTGGGCAGTGATGAGATTGGAGAACTGGGACGATGTTTCGAGACCATGCGACTTCGCTTGAAGGAGTCGCTCGAGGAAGTCCGGGAGTGGAACCGCCAGCTCGAACGCCGGGTGGCGGAACGGACACTGGAGCTGGAAGAGAGAAATCAGGAGCTCTCGCGTCTTCTGCAAGAAAATGCGACTCTCTACGCGCAGGTTCGCGAGAAAGAAGCATTGCGTGGAGAACTGCTGCACAAAGTCATTAACGCGCAGGAAGAGGAGCGCAAGCGGATCTCCAGAGAACTTCACGATGAGACCAGCCAATCCCTGACGGCTCTTCTCCTTTCCTTGGAAGCAGCGCTGGCTTCCCTGCCGGGAGGAAAAACCCGGGAACGTGTTTTGACCAGCAAGGGCCTGGCGCTGAGGGCTCTGGACGGAGTGCACCAGCTGATTGCAGGTCTCCGTCCCTCGGTTCTGGATGATCTGGGACTCCAATCCGCTGTGCGCTGGGTGGCTGAACAAACCCTCGCTTCTTCCCGTGTAACTCTGCACTACGAAGTGACTGGAGTCGAGCGACGGCTGCCGAGTGAGGTGGAGACCGTGGTCTTTCGTGTCGTTCAGGAGGCCATCACAAACGTGGTTCGACATGCGAAGGCTGAAACGGTCATGGTTTCCCTGGAATTTTCCGAGGAAACCGTCGCAGTGGAAATCGAAGACGACGGTCAGGGCTTCGACGTTCGTGAAGGCATGAAATTAAGCGTGGGGGGACGAGGCTGGGGACTTATGGGGATGCAAGAACGGGTAAGCCTGTGCGGGGGCGAGCTGGCCATCGATTCTGCTCCTGGAAGAGGAACCCGCGTCCGGCTTTCGATCCCTGTCCCGGCGGAGGTGTGCTGACATGGCAAAGATTCGGGTGCTCATTGCCGATGACCACGCCCTGCTTCGGGAAGGGATCAAGGCCTTGCTGGGATCCTTCACGGATATCGAGGTCGTGGGGGAAGCCTGCGACGGGAGAGAAGCGATCGAGAAGGTGAAGACCCTGAGCCCTCACGTGGTTCTAATGGATATTGCGATGCCGGGCCTGGGGGGCCTGGAAGCCACCTTGGAGATCCGCAAGAATGCGCCGGAGACTCGGATCTTGATTCTGACCCAATACGATAACAAGGAATATGTTTACCGCTTTCTGAAGGCGGGCGCAGCCGGCTACGTCCTCAAGAAAGCTGCCGCCGCCGAACTCGTGGATGCAATCCGCGCCATCTACCGGGGAGAAGCATTCCTGCATCCGTCCATCGCCCAAGAGGTGATTTTGGGATTCCTAAACCGCTCGGAACCGCTGGACAGGGACACCTACGAAAGCCTCACGGACCGCGAAAAGCAGGTCTTTAAGCTGGTGGCGGAGGGCTATACGAACCGCGAGATTGCAGAATCTTTAGGGATCAGCGTAAAGACGGCGATGGCGCACCACACCAATGTCATGCAAAAGCTTGGCTTCCATAACCGCACGGAACTCGTGAAGTACGCAATACAGAGGGGAGTAATTCAGGTGGAGTAGGAAGCAAAACGGGGACTTTAAAGGCTGGAATTAGGGTCCTCACCCGATGGGGCGAAGAAGAACGGGGCGGTACATTAGAGACGAGAAGAGAGAAGGGCGACCCCACGAAGGGGGGAGGGGAGCCGGAAAGGAGTACCGCCATGGTCCGCTACGAAGCAGGTGAACTGGTGAGAAACGGTTTCTACTTCAATCGATCCTCCGCCGAGTTTATTCGGGTGAGCACTCCCTGGGGAAATCTTCCCTGGGACGCCGCTGGGGAGTTTTTCCGGGTTCCGGGGATTCTCGTAGTCGCCCTGGCTCCCGTGATCGGCGGCCTCTTTGTCATGTTCCTTCCCTTTATCGCCTTTGCGATGGTTCTCAGCCTCGCGGCTAAGGGGGTCGGGAGGGCAGGCCAGTGGATCAGTCAGCAAGCTCTGGCCTTGTTGATTCCTCAGTGGAGACCCGGCGAGTCTTACCTGGCACGCCTGGGAACCCGCCGCCCAAAGCGAGCAGAGAAGGGAAGTGGGGCGGAGAAAAATCCGGCTGCTCAGCAGGATCGTGAACCGGAATCCGGAATTGAGGACTTGGCCCGCGAAATTGAGCGCAAGCGCCGCGAGGGTCAGGAGGGGTAGGAGATCGGTGGATGGGAATTCATGAGACTCTGACTTTGAGGTTGGGGTCCTTGCGAAGGGAATGGAAGAAAAGATGGTTATGGCAGAGGAGGCGGATCCTCTGCCTGGCGGCGGGGGGAGCGGCTATGGCCCTACTGGGGATGCCCCCCCTTCCAGTGGGACCACCCCCGCCAGCCTTTGCTTCAGGCACAGGGGATACGGGCCAGTCCGCGGCGGAAGTTTGTCTGGGATGTCATGGCTCCGAAGGAATGACCCTATCTTTTCCGAGCGGGGAAACCGTCTCCTTACTGGTGGACCCGCAAAAGTTCGCGAGCTCCGTTCATGGCAAGAGCCTCAATTGCACGGATTGCCATACGGGCGCTCAAGAGATACCTCATCCCCAGCTCAAAGTGAAAAGTCGCAGGGAATACACTTTGGCTCAATATGAAAGCTGCAAGCGTTGCCACTTCGCGAATTACACCAAAACGCTGGATAGCGTCCATTTTGATCTGATTTCCAAAGGGGAGATGAGAGCCCCGATCTGTATGGATTGCCACGGGGCTCACGACATCCAAAGGTCCGGAGAACACCGAGCGAGGATTTCTCAAACCTGCGCCCGCTGCCACGGGGAGATCTATGCGAGCTACAGCCGCAGCGTGCACGGGAAGGCCATTCTGAACGGGGGAAATACCGATGTGCCGGTTTGCACCGATTGCCACCAGAGTCACAGCATCGAAGATCCCCGCACGGCGTCCTTCCGGCTCCGCATTCCTGACCTGTGCGCCAGCTGCCACAGCGATAAGGTCCGCATGAAGAAGTACGGTATCTCGACCAATGTCCTGGACACCTACCTGGAGGATTTTCATGGGATGACAATTGCCCTCTACCGTAAGCAGGGATTTACCCAAAAGGCACTGCAGGCGGTGTGCACGGACTGCCATGGGATTCACGACATCCAGCCGACGACCGGTCCTGGTTCTCTGGCGATGAAGGCAAACCTGGTCAAGGTGTGCCAGAGATGCCACGGCAATGTATCTGAGAATTTCCCGGCTGCCTGGCTTTCCCACTACGAGCCCAGCCCCAAGAAATTCCCGCTGGTTTATTACGTCAAGCTGATGTACCGGATCTTCATCCCCTTTGTCATCGGGGGGCTGATTCTTCACATCATCCTCCACGTCTGGAGAATGGCTACAAACCGCTAAGGGATCGGAGAAGGGTCCATGGAGAAGGTGGAAACCATGCTGACCGAAAAGGAAACCGAAAAGCCGCAGGTTCCTGAGTTTGTTGTGCGCTTCAGTGTGTTGCAACGTCTTGAGCATTTCGTAGCCATGTTTCTGTTCCTGGTTCTGGCCGTCACCGGACTGCCCCAGAAGTTTTACCAGGCCTCCTGGGCCCAATGGACGATCATCTTTCTGGGTGGGATCGATTGGGTGCGGATCATCCACCGAGCCTCGGGAATTCTCTTTGCGCTGCTGGCAGTGATGCATCTGGGAACGATTCTGGTAGGTGTGCTCGCGGGTCGGATCAAGCCCATTCTGATTCCAACGCTGAAAGACTTTCGTGATGCCATCCAGCAGCTCCGCTACTATGTGGGACTTTCGGACGAGCATCCGCAGTTTGACCGCTACGACTACAAGCAGAAGTTCGAATACTGGGGGCTGGCCTTTGGCGGAATGGTGATGATCACTACGGGATTTATCCTCTACTTACCCAACTTGGCGACTATGTATCTGACGGGAGAGCTTGTTCCGGCTGCCAAGGTCGCGCATAGCAACGAAGGGTTGCTGGCTTTCCTGGTGGTGATCATCTGGCACATGTATGGGACTCACTTGAATCCGGATGTCTTCCCCATGGACACCAGCATTTTTACGGGAAAGATCTCCCGCGAGCGGATGCTCCATGAACACCCCCTGGAGCTTCTGCGGAGTTCCGCTTCCGGCTCCCATCCAATGGACGGAGGAAAAGGCCGCTCTCTGGAGCCGCAGTTGGCGGCAAGCGCGCCCGCGAGGCTGCAATCTGCCAACACTCCGGATCAGTCCCGAGAGATATCCTCTGAATAGGTCCCGAGAAGGTGAGAAGAAGCGGGAGAAACCAATCCTTTAGTCTTCTGCTTGAAAGCCGGTATTGGGATCTGAACGCGAATCCCTGGGGATCCCGTAGCGGAGGATTAGATGAAGCTCTGGTGGGCGAAGACTCTTTTAATGAGAGATTCTTCTCGGGGCTCTACATAACGTCTGATGAGAACACCCTGTGCATCCGTGACGGCATAAGCCACGTTGTCTTTGACGGTGCAGCTTCCCGAGTTACAATCAGCGGTGTAAATGACCAGAGCGTAAAGATTCTTTTCCGGGTGGTAAAAGAGCCCTGCAACGTAGTGCCCTTCCACTTGGACGATACTGTTGGGAAGAAAAGTGAACTCTCTGACAAACTCCCAAGGATCGCCGACTTCCGCTTTGAGAATTGCCGGCGCGATCAGGACGAATGATAAGATGACGCAGGCCAGAGCCAGCTTCCAGAAACGATAGCTTCCAGCCCCGTTAGGCAAACACTCGGGAGTTTCCCTTTCTTTACTTCTCACGAAAATCTCCTCTCATGCGGCCATCAGTGAGGCCAGGACCAAGACCAGATCCGTTTGGGTCAGGATCCCCACGACCGAACCCTTCTTAACTACCGGCAGACAGGAAATTTTCCGGTCGAGCATGACCTTCGCAGCTGCAGCCAGCGAGGTGTGAGTCATGGTTGTAACGACCTTCCGGGTCATGAACTCTTTCACCTTGACTTTATCAAGGAGGTAGTTGAGTTCCCAGATACTGAGGCTCGTCGCATCCGAGGGCCAAACGCGCCGGATGTCCCGGTCGGTCACCAAGCCCACCAGCAGGCCGTCACGTACAACCGGCAGATGCCGAATATTGCTGCGGCGCATAATCTCCCGCACTTCGCTTAGGGAGGTTTCCGGAGTTACGGTGAGAACGTCTCGGGTCATACGGTCAGCAACGGTTTCCATGATTTTCCACCTTAGGCGGCTTTCGCCATTGTTTCTTTCCCTGCTCGATGGCCAACGACCAGGACCGGGCAAGGAGACTTGCGGACGAGCTTCTCAGCAGCGCTTCCCTGTATCGCAAGAGAGAAACCCCTGCGTTGATGGCTGCCGACGATGAGGACGCTCGCCTTTACCTGGGAAGCTGTCGCGATAATCTCGCTCAGAGGATCGCCGATGCTGATCAATACTTCCGTCTGCTTCTTCAGATCGTATGGAATCTGGTTCTCAAGGTAGGTCCTCTTTTCCTCGCGTTCCCGCGAAAGCTCCTGGCGGCGGGAGAACAGGGATAGGGTATACGGATCCAACCAGTAAGCTTCGAGGGTCCGGGAATATTCCTCGAAGTTTTCGGGGAGATATCGATCGGCCGGGGACCCCTGGAGCACATGGAGAACGATGAGTTTCGATTCATCTGAACGGGCGGTTTCAAAAGCGTATTCCAAAGCCTGCTCCGACGCCTCCGTCAAATCAGTCGCTACTAAAATCGTGTCGTAGAGTTTCATGTTTTTCCTCCTTTTTCTTATTCACCTGTTCTCTAGAGTGATCAAGATTCATGCCATCCTCCCGATCCGAAGAGAATCTCGAAGGCCTGGAATTTCAATGGATAATAGTTATGGCTCGGACGCTGATACGGGGACTGTGAGGAAAGGTATTCCATGGCGGAATGACGGGGTTCCACAGTGGAATCTAAGAGAGGAGGCTTCGTTGCTCACTTTTACCGCTTCAGGTGAGTGCATTGGCCGGCGTTCGTGCGCTGTATTCTGTCCGCGGACACTGGAACTTTCCCTTTTTTCGGAGCCTGCGGAGACAGAAATCCCGAGTTGAGTTATTTTTCTACACTGGGTCAATTGCCCCATGAAAATAAAACAGCCGCATTATTTACGACCAGCGGATACGAGAGTACTTTGCAGTCGACAATTGCACTAAAGGGGACATAGCGATCCTTTAGTAGCAGGAGGACCGGATGAAAGCAGCCGCCAAGAGCAAAAGGTTTCTTTCCCGGGCGGAGGTGGCTGAAATCTTCGAAGTCTCTCCGAATACAGTGGCACGCTGGGCTCGTGCCGGCAAGTTGCCTTACGTACTTACACTGGGTGGGCGAAGGCGTTACGATCGGCTGGAGATTATGAAATTAGCGGACGACCTAGGTCGGAATGCGAAACAGAGTACCTAAGGTACGGTTTTTTGTAGGAAGGATGGGGTTGTGGGGGGCGGTAAAGCAGTTGTTTGTCATCCAGCATCATCGCCACAGTCTTTCGAGGACAAGGGGGTGGGATCTCCATCTTTCGGTCCGGGTCGGGTTCTCTCTCAGCACGACTCCCCCCTCATCGTTGCTAAGGAGATTCGACCGGATTCCATTTCCCTTGTCCTCGACTTCATTTTCTTCCTCTTCTTCCTCAGCAGCGTGATTTCTGCGCTGATCCTTAGGGACTTGTCGACCTCTGCGCTCAACGGAGGTTGGTCTCTGGCGCGCTGGACCCTGTCACCGGGCGATTGTTCAAGATAAAAAGGGACCACGATGAGAAGAAAGATCACCGGGATTGTGAAATTGTGCACGGAGGACCCCAGTTTGCCCCACTTTTCCGCCCTGATCACGTACTTCCGGCGGGGTCAGGAAAATGCATGGGGGCAATCAGAATGAAGGGAATTGTGCGGATCGGAATTGGTATTGTTGCCCTCTTGTTAATTGGCGGGTTGGTGTCCCGGGCCCTGGAGTCCCGAGTTCAGCAGCCGATCCAGTTCAATCATAACCTTCATGTCGAAAAGAACGGCCTCTCTTGTGACACCTGTCACCAGTACTACGCGGAGTACCAGCCCGCAGGCATCCCAAAGATTGAGGTTTGCGCTACCTGCCATGTGGCTCCCATGGGGCAGAGCCCGGAAGAAGCTAAGGTGCGATCTTACGTGGAGAAGGGAAAAGAGATTCCCTGGGTGAAGATTCACAATGTTCCCGACCACGTCTATTTTTCTCACCGCCGCCATGTCACGTTGGGAAAGGTGGATTGCCAGATTTGCCACGGCAAGGTGAAGGAGAGGAAGACTCCCTTTGAGAAGCCCGTGGTAAACATTATTTCCATGGATTTCTGTATCAACTGTCACAAGCAGCGGAAGGTCACCAATGATTGTGCTGCCTGCCACAAATAACCGGGGAAAACGAAATCGATGAAGCGCAGAGATTTTCTAAAACTTTCCGGGGGAGCAACAGCAGGGGCCGTACTGGCGGGTCTCGGATTTCAGAATCTCCTGGTTCATGCTCTTCCCACGGGCACAGAAGACAGCGGCACAGGGGTTCCGGGCGTACCCTCCTGGGCTAATACCATTTGTCAGCAATGCCCGGGAGGATGCGGAGTCCGGGTGAAGCTCGTGGACGGCCGGGCAATTAACATCTCGGGCAATCCTCTCTATCCGATCAACCGGGAAGGAGTTTGCCCCAAGGGAATCTCTGGATTGCAGGCTCTCTATGATCCTGATCGGATCAAGGGGCCCCTGAAGAGGGTGGGCGAGCGAGGTTCCGGGAAATGGCAGCAGATTACCTGGGAGGAAGCCGTCGCGACAGTAGCTTCCGAACTCAAGGCCTTGCGCCAAAAAGGGGAGCCACAGTCTGCCGTTTTCGTGACAGGTCAAGTCCGGGGGCTCATGGTGGATTTATTCTCACGGTTTGCACTAACCTATGGGACTCCAAACCATATCCGCCATACCTCCGGCATAGACGGGTCGGCTCTCCCCTCCTACCTTCTTCAGGGAGTTCGTCAACAAATCGCCTACGATTTGGAAAATGCCAGCTACATTCTTTCTTTCGGCTCGAGTTTTCTGGAGGCAGGATGGTCTCCGGTCCGCCAGATCCGGGCTTACGGGATTTTGCGCCAGGGGAAAGCGGGATCCCGGGCCAAAATTGTTCAGATCGAGCCGCGCCTTTCCATGACGGCAGCCAAAGCTGATGAATGGGTCGCCATCAATCCGGGCACCGATGGGGCACTGGCCCTGGGGATTGCCAGGGTCATCCTGGACGAACGTCTCTACAACGAATCCTTTTTGTCCCAACACACAGTTGGCCTGGAGGACTGGACGGACAGTTCAGGCCAGAAGCACACCGGTTTCAAGGCCCTTGTTCAGCAGAACTATGCAGTGGACCGGGTGGCGGAAATTACAGGGGTTCCCGTGGAAACTATTATCCGCATTGCCCGGGAATTTGCCCGCAACCGTCCGGCTATTGCGATGGCTGAACAAGAGGTTGCCATGCACACGGCGGGTCTTTACGCCCGCATGGCCGTCCACTGTCTGAATGCCCTGGTGGGAAGCATTGATACTCCCGGTGGAACGGTGCTATCGATGGAGGTACCTCTGGAGCCGCTGCCCCATGTGGACAAGGACGCGATCGCCCAGCGAGGGCTGAGCTTCCCGAGACTCGACCGGGCCGGCAGCACTGAGTTTCCCCTAGCCGAGAGTGCGTACGAGTTTCTGCCGGAAGCTCTAGCGACGGGGAAGCCATACAAGGCAAAGGCCCTCTTTCTTTATTATTCAAATCCTCTGCACTCTTTGGCGGACTCAGCTCGGGTTCGAAAAGCCTTGGAGTCCGTTCCGCTGATTGTTTCTTTTTCCCCCTTTCCCGATGACTCGACGAACATCGCCGATCTGATTCTCCCGGATCATACCTACCTGGAGCGCTGGCAGGATGATCCTATGCTGCCTGTTACTCCTCATTCGGTGTTTGGGGTGCGCAAGCCGGTGGTAAAGCCTCTCTTTAACACCATGCACACCGGTGATTTCCTGATCAAGCTTGCTCAAGCCTCGGGAGGGAGTGTGGCCCAAGCTTTCCCCTGGAAGGATTTTCCCGCAGTGATCCAACACCGGGTCCAGGGGCTCTTCAAGGCCCGGCGTGGCACCATTGTACAGACCGAAGGGGAAGACGCCTGGGCTCAGCAACTGGCCGAGCGAGGAGTTTGGTCTCCGAGCTACGCCAGTTTTGAGGAATTTTGGAAACAACTGGTAGAAAAGGGAGGGTGGTGGGATCCCTCCTATCGTTTCGGCGAATGGAGTCGGGTTTTCCGCACCCCTTCAGGGAAATTTGAGTTCTTCTCACAGATTCTCCGGGAGCGTCTGGTTTCCCTTTCGGGGAATCAAGGTCTCGAAGCCTTACTGAAGAAAGCCCGGGTGGAAGCTCGCGGGGATCTGGTTTTTCTTCCCCACTTCGAACCGGAACGATTTGTGGGGGACGAGAAGAGTTATCCCTTCCACTTAAACCCCTACAAGTTGATGGCCCATGGCAGCAATCAGCCCTTCTTATTGGAGATTCTGGGTCCGCAACTGAACACACGCTGGGATACTTGGGCCGAACTTCACCCCGAGGAAGCTAAGAAGTTGGGCGTAAAAGACGGGGATTCAATCTGGTTGGAGTCTCCCCTCGGAAAGATCCAGACGAGGGCGAAGCTGTATGTCGGAACCATGCCCCGAGTCGTCAACATCCCGTTTGGATTGGGCCATGAAGCGGGAGGACGTTGGGCTCAGGGGATAGGGGTAAATCCGAACCGTATCATGTCAGGGGTGGAATTCGATCGGCTGGCTGGATTTCCAGCCCTGTTTGCAACACGGATCAAAATATCCAAGGCCTGAGGGGGTAGCGAATGGCGCGCTGGGGAATGGTAATTGATTTGGATAAATGCACGGGCTGCCAAGCCTGTGTCGTGGCCTGCAAGGTGGAGAACAACGTTCCCGTGGTGAACGCCGAGGAGGCGGCCAAAGGGAGAGAGATGCTGTGGATCCGCGTCATGCCGACGGTGGAAGGGGAATATCCCCGGATCAAAATGCGGTTCATGCCCGTTCTTTGCCAGCACTGCGATCATCCCCCGAGCACCAAAGTCTGTCCCGTGGGAGCCACCTACAAAAACCCAGAGGGAATCGTGGCCCAAATCTACCCCCGCTGCATTGGTTGTCGCTACTGCATGAACGCTTGTCCGTACACGATCAAGTACTTCAACTGGTTCCGCCCGCAGCGGGAAGAGATTCAACAAAATTACCTCAATCCCGAGGTTTCCTTGCGACCCAAAGGAGTGGTGGAGAAGTGTACGTTTTGCCACCACCGGCTCATCAAGGCCCGGGAGCAAGCTGCCGTGGAGAAAAGATCCCTAAGGGAAGGCGATTTTACCCCTGCCTGCGTTGAGAGCTGCCCCGCCCGAGCCATGTATTTCGGGGATCTTGACGATCCCACTAGCACGGTATCGAAGCTCTCCAAAAGCTCGAGGGCTTTCAGGCTTCTGGAAGAATTAGGCACAGAGCCCAAGGTAATTTACCTGACGGAGGGAGAGTGGCATGGAAGTGTTGGGAGATAAAGACTTTCAAGACGAGGCGCTGTTAAGACCCGTTGGGCACCTCGGCAAAGGGTTTCTTCTTACAGTAACAATCCTCTTGGGGGTTGTCCTGTGGGGGATCTATGCCTACTCCTTCCAAGTGCGCCATGGTCTTGGGGTCACCGGACTGGACCGCCCCGTCTACTGGGGCTTCTATATCACCAATTTCGTCTTTTTCATCGGCATCAGTCACGCCGGAACATTAATCTCGGCCATCCTGCGCTTGTGCCAGGCGGAATGGCGGCGCTCCATCACGCGAGCTGCGGAAGTCATTACCGTGGTGGTCCTGTTCATCGGAGCCGCCAATATTCTCCTTGATTTGGGAAGGCCGGACAGGGCCCTGTTCGTCATCTTCCACGGAAATCTGACCTCCCCTCTCCTGTGGGATGTCGTTAGCATCAGCACCTATCTCACCGGCAGCACCATCTACCTCTACCTGCCTCTGATTCCCGATATCGCCATCCTGAGGGATCGCAAGGCTCGCCCCCAATTTCTCTACCGCATTCTCTCGCTGGGATTTACGGGGACAGAGAAAGAGAAGAAACGTTTACACATAGCCATCTCTATTATGGCGGTGATCGTGATCCCCATCGCCATTTCGGTGCACACGGTGGTGTCCTGGGTCTTTGCCATGACGATCCAGCCCATGTGGCACAGCACGATCTTCGGCCCCTACTTTGTGGTCGGGGCCATCTTTTCCGGCATTGCGGCTCTCATTCTTGCCATGGCCATCATCCGGCGCGCCTATCACTTGCAAGAATATCTCAAAGAAATCCATTTCAACAACTTGGGGACCCTTCTCCTGGTTATGGCCCTGCTCTGGTTTTATTTCACGTTTGCCGAGTACCTGACCACCTTTTACGGGGGGGAGCCCGATGAGATGGCGGTCTTTTTTGCCAAGGTAAGAGGTCCCTATGCTCCCTACTTCTGGGCCATGGTGGTGACCAACTTCGTGATCCAGTTTTCGATCCTGTGCAACCGCAAGACCCGCACCGTTGCAGGAACGGTCATCGCTTCGTCCTCGGTGATCGTGGGCATGTGGTTGGAGCGCTTTACGATCGTGGTGCCCACCCTCGTCAATCCCAGGATCCCCTTCCCCCGGGGTACCTACTTCCCCTCATGGATCGAGGTTTCCCTGATGGCCGCCTCCTTTGCCATGTTTATTCTTCTCTACATGGGTTTTTCCAAGTTGTTCCCCATCGTCTCCGTATGGGAAATGAAAGAGGGCCGGGAAGTCAGCGTTGCGGAGACCGCTGAACGGGTGAGAACCTATCTGCCGGGAGAATCGGAGGCTTGAAAAGATGGAAGAGCACATGAGGAGCAACCTTTCGCACGTGAAGGCCGAGGGGGCTGCTAGCCGCAGCATCATTTACGGCGCCCTATCGGCCGCCTTCCGACAGCCCCGGGAAGCTCATCGTCAGGTGTTGGCTGTAGTCAATAAAGTGATCCCGACCCTGAACTTCCCTCAGTGGGAATCTCTGGCGACTTTGATGAATGCGGTTTTGGACAAACTCGGAAGTTCCGGGATGTTTCTGATCCTGGGAGTGGAGTACAACCGGCTTTTCGTCGGGCCCAATCCTCCGAGAGTGTATCCATACGAATCCATGTACCAGGAGCCGGGTGGAAGCATCATGGGAGAAGCAGCCCTGCGCGTACTTAGCGCTTACGCTCAGGAAGGGCTCTGCCCCGGGGATATGGAAAAAGACCTTCCGGACCATGTGGCAATGGAGCTCGAGTTTCTCGCATATCTGTGTTCCCGGGAAGCGGCGGCCCTGGAAGGGAAAAACGAGGAAAAGGTTTTTCATTACGTGAATCGACAGCGCGATTTTATCCGGCATCATCTGGCGCTCTGGGTATCCCCGTTTTGCCGGAGGATTCTCCGCGAGACCCAGGAAGATTTTTACAAGTGTTGGGCGAATTTGCTGGAGAAATTTATTCGCTGGGAGGCTAAAAGACTGGAGGTTCAAGTTCATGGCGAGAGCCTGGCCTAAACTGCTTCTGCCAGTTCTCATTGTTGGGGTACTGCTCTGGAGCCTTGGCGCCAGCGCTCAGGGTCCGGAACCTTCCTTGCCGATCAACCCTCTCGAAGGGCGAAACCTTTTCGTCAGTAAGGGGTGCGTAAATTGCCACTCCGTCTGGGGAGAAGGGGGAACCTTGGGACCCGATCTGGGGCGTGTGGGAACAGGCCGCAGCGTTCTCCAATTGGCCGGCATCCTTTGGAATCATTCCTTCCGAATCACCGAGCTCATGCGTGAGCGCAAGATGGGGCGACCGAACTTCACCCCCAAGGAGATGAGCAATCTGGTTTCCTACCTCTACTTCCTTAATATTTTTGATGAGCCGGGCGATCCAGGGGAAGGGGAGCGGGTTTTCCAAGCGAAGAGGTGTATTACGTGTCACTCCGTGGGCGGCAAGGGGGGGAAGGTAGGTCCCCCTCTGGACAACTATCGGCGCTATATGTCCTCGATTTTTCTCGCCGAGTCCATGTGGAATCATGGCCCTGCGATCACGGCCAAGATGAAAGAACTGAGTGTACCTCGGCCGGTGCTGGAGGGGACCGATCTGGCCAACTTGCTGGCTTACATTCAGGAGCATTCCCGGGCCGAAAAGTCGCAACCGGTCTATATGCTGCCCGGCAATCCGAGCGAAGGCAAGAAGGTCTTCGCCTCCAAGAATTGCTCTCAGTGCCATTCGGTTTACGGCATCGGGGGAAAAGTAGGCCCAGATCTTGGGGCAATCAAACTCAGGCGCAGTATCTCCGAGGTGGGAGCGCTGTTGTGGAATCACGGTCCACGCATGTGGGATACGATGAAGGCCCGCGGCGTGGAATTTCCTAAATTTTCCGGGTCTCAGATGTCTGACTTGCTCTCCTATCTCTACTTCCTTCAGTATTACGAGGACCGGGGAGATCCCCGGGTAGGAGCCCGGATCTTCAAGGAAAAGGGGTGCGCGAACTGTCACAGCGTCGGTGGATCTGGCCCTAAAGTCGGCCCCGATCTGAGCAAAACCAAAGCATTGGACTCTGCGACTCAGTGGGCGTCCTCCATGTGGAACCACGAGGGTGTCATGGAAAAGAAATCGCGAGAACTCTCGACTCCATGGCCTCGCTTTGATGGCAACGAGATGAGAGATACGGTGGAGTACCTCAAGTCGCTACGGGACGGTGCAAAGAAGAGGTAAGTGGAGAATCATGAACGCTCAGCGGGAAGCCGTCCGCATTCCGCTTCCCTGTAGTGAATTTCACATTGGCAAATCGTTGATCCGTCGACTGCGGATGGTAAATCGGTGGCAAATACTGCTCGGAAAGGAGAAATGAGTGGCTAGGATCGTGGGAGGAGTGGCGGCCGTAGTTGTGGTGATTCTCATGGCCGGCGGAGCGTACGCGGCCGATGTGGCGGCTGGTAAGGCTGCTTACCAGAAGCGCTGCGTGGCCTGCCACGGTGCGGATGGTAAAGGCAATGCAGCGATGGCGAAGGCTATGAATGTGACGATTCCCGATTTCACCGACGCGGCTGTACTGACCAAAATCGGTAAGGGAAACATCCAAAAGGCCGTAGCGAACGGGAAAGGGAAAATGCCCGCCGTCAAGGGAGTCAGCCAGGAGGAATCGGATAGCATCGCTGCCTTTGTGAGCAGCTTGGCCAAGTAACAATTTCCCGGTATTTCTGAACCGCGCGGGGGACTTGAGCAGAGGATCGAGTGGCGTGGGGATGGGCTCTCTGCTCCAATGCTCCTTTTACAGCGGGTGAAGGGTGGCTGATCTCCCGCGGGGGAGAGAAGTTCCCCGCGCGATACCCTTTCTCGATTTTTTTCGAAAGGGAGAGCAATGAGCCGGATGCTTTCCTCTCTAAGGTTTAAGCTCTCCCTCTCTATCATCGCCATCCTGGTAGTGGGGATCGGCATTACTGCCTGGAGAAATATCCAAGTCCTCGACCGCCAGCTCCTGGAATTTGCCAAAGACCAAGCTGATTTACTGCTGGAAGATGTCCACGGGAACGTTATGGCTGCCATGCTGACCATGCGGCGGCAGGAAATCCAGGAGCTTCTGGAAAGGTTCCGGGGACATCGCGGGATCGTGGCTGTCCGCATTTTCGACGAGCGCGGAATGATCCATTGGTCCAGCAATCCTCGCGAGGTGGGGGGACTCTTTTCCGGGAAGGGCCCGCTGGATATTCGCAACGGGAACTACTTCTTGTATAGCGGTCCGAATGGAGATCCGCTTCTGCGCATGTCCCGCGCGATCCCAAATGAAAAACGCTGCTTCAGTTGCCACGATCCGGCCAAGAGAATCAACGGGATTGTCAGCGTCGACGTATCCCTGTCCCCGATACGCGATCGGATTAGCGAGGTCCACCAGGTTCTATTGCCTTCGGCAGCCCTCACGGTGGTTGCTGTCTTTCTGGGGATCTGGTTCTCTTTGTCCCGCACAGTCACTCACCCAATCTCTCTGCTCATAAAAGCTATGAGGCGCACGGAGGCCGGCGATTTCTCCGCCCGGATTTCCTTGCAGCGAAGAGATGAAGTAGGGCAACTGGCGGATCGGTTCAATACCATGGGAGAGAAGCTCAGCTCGGCGCGCAGAGAGCTTGAGCAGTACCACCAACAGCAGATGATGAGAGCGGAAAAGATGGTCTCGCTGGGGCAGCTGGCCTCGAGTATCGCCCATGAAATTAAAAATCCACTGGCCGGAATCAGCGGTGCCTTGCAGGTCCTTGCCGCGGAATTTCCTAATGGGCATCCCAATCGGGAGATCGTCAAAGAAGTCCGGGGACAAGTGGACCGCCTAAACCAGGTGGTGCAAAACCTGCTGGATTTCGCCAAGCCTGCACAGCCGCGCTTTGTGGAGGCCGACATCCACGAGATTCTGGCCAGGGTCCTGTTTCTTGTCAAGCAGGAAGCCCGAGAATCGGGTATCGAGATTCAGGAGAAGTTCGCCTCGGATCTGCCTTCTGTGTGGGTCGATGAGAAGAAGATCCAGCAGGTGTTTCTAAATATCAGCCTCAACGCCTTGCAGGCGATGGGTGCCGGAGGAAAATTAACGATCCGAACCCGTGCCGGGACAGCCGACAGCGTCGAGGTAGACTTCCAGGATACGGGACCGGGAATTCCCCAGGAATTCCTAAACACCGTGTTTCAGCCCTTCTTTACCACCAAGCCCAAAGGGACTGGGTTAGGCCTGTCTATTGCCCGGAGGATCATGCAAGAACACGGGGGAGACATTCGAGTCCGAAGCGAACTGAAGAGTGGGACTTGTTTTTCCTTGTCGTTTTCTACCCAGAAAAAGAGCGAGGGGGTAAGCGTCGAGAGGCAGGAGGAGTGGCATGCTGCCTTATAAGATCCTGATCGTGGATGACGAGAAACTTATTCGTTGGTCCTTGACCCAAGCCTTGGGAAAGGAGGGATACCAGGTCTTGGCTGCTGAGGACGGGGATCAGGGGCTGGCGATGGTTGGGGAAGAAGACCCGGATCTGGTGATCCTTGACGTGAAGCTGCCGGGAATCGATGGCCTCCAGGTGTTGGAGAAAATTCGGGAGTTCAATGCCGAGGTGGTGGTCATTATGCTGACGGCTTTCGATGCCCTGGAGATTGCCGTTCAGTCCATGAAGCTTGGGGCTTACGATTACATCCACAAACCCTATGAACTGGACAAGGTTAAGGTCTGTATCAAAAACGCGCTGGAGACCGTCAAGCTCAAGAAGGAAGTTCAGCAGCTCCAGGAGGAACAATCAAGCCGTTACGGCTTCAAAAACATCATCGGTAAAGCGGAAAACATGCGGCAGGTCTTTGAAATGGTCCGCCTCGTGGCGCGCAGCGAGACCACGACGGTACTGCTGCAAGGAGAAAGCGGCACAGGCAAGGACCTGATTGCCAAGGCCATTCATTACCAGAGCTCCCGGCGGGACCACCCTTTCATGGAGATAGACTGCACTTCACTTCCGGAATCTCTGGCCGAAAGCGAGCTCTTTGGACATGAAAGGGGCGCTTTCACGGACGCCAAGATGCAGAAGAAGGGGCTCTTTGAGCTGGCCAACGGTGGCACGGTTCTTCTGGACGAGATTGGGGATATGCCTCTGGGGATACAGTCCAAGCTCCTGAGAATCCTGGAAGAGAGAACCTGCAAGCGGGTCGGGGGCGTGCATGACATTAAAGTGGACGTGCGGGTCATTGCCGCCACTCACGTGGATCTGGAAAAAGCGGTCACCGCGGGTAAGTTCCGGGAAGATCTGTACTACCGGCTCAAGGTGATTCCGATCTTCATCCCTCCGCTGCGGGAACGTCGGGATGATATCCCCTTGCTGGCCAAGTATTTTGTCCATGTGTTCAGCAAGGAATTTAAGAAAAGTGTAAAAGGTCTTTCCCCGGATGCAATCCACCTCCTTATGGAGTATGAATGGCCGGGGAATGTGCGAGAGCTCAGAAACGTTGTTGAAAGAGCAATCATCCTGGGCAGCGAAGAGTGGATTACGCCGGAACAACTTCCTCGGGAAATCTTTGCTAAGACCAGCGAGACTCCCAGGGAAGATTTCTTTGTCCTTCCCGGTTCTGGGATTCATCTGGAGGAGGTCGAAAAATCGCTCATTGCTCAGGCCCTGAGCCGCACGGAGGGTAACCAGATCCAGGCTGCCAAATTGCTGGGGATCTCCCGGGATACGCTGCGCTACCGGATGAAGAAGTACAACCTGGGAGAAGAGGAGTCAGTCCATCCCAGTGAGGAGACCGAGGGAAATCCCCTGGCGGGCTTCGCCATTTAATCTCAGGTCGTTTTCAGCCATCAGCTCTCAGCTTCTTTTGCGGAAGCCCCTGCCTTTGTATATCTGAGTGAACTCAAGGGAAGAGATCAGAAAGGAGGGTCGAAGTGTCACAACGCTTTCATCGTCGGCGCAAACTGAATTTTTCCATTAAACGCGCCTTTCAATTGCGTCTCATCCTCAGGGTCCTGATGATCGCCATGGCCGCTCTGGTTCTGGCTGTCATCGGCTTTGGACTCTACAGCAACCGGGAAATTAGCGGATCCTTTATCCATGGGGATATCCAGGTGCGCAACTTTTTCGAATTGCTGCTGCCGGCCGCCATCGGGATCGTTTCGGTCGGTACCATCGTGGCTCTGGTCTTTGCCCTCTTTTTCCCCTTGCGCTTGGCCGGTCCCCTCTACCGGATCGAAAAGGAAGTGGAGCGGATTCGGAAGGGAGACTTGACTGTCCAACTCAGGCTCCGTCAAGGCGACGAGTTAAAGGATCTGGCCGACGCAGTGAACCATGCCGTGGGAGCCCTGCGCGGGCAAATTGAACGCATGAAGCGGGAATTGAGTGATCTCTCCAGTTCAGGAGACGAGTGGCTTGGCATGGTCGACCGGGACGGGATCAAAACCGACCAGATCCAAAGGTTCGTGGAGAAAATCAAGTCCCTGGAGAAGGAGTTGCAGCGCTTAATCACCGATTCCAGGCCGCCGGGTTAGGAAAAGTTGTTGCGGTGAGCAGACGATCGTGTGTTTTTGTGCGCTGCGAGCCCCTGACTCAACAAATCAGCGCTCGGGTCAAGAGTCGAAGTATCTGAGTCTTCCTGTCTCCGCAAAAGCGGCAATCAACTTTTTCCATTTGTGAAAAAACTCTCTTGCACATGGAGGCAACCTAGCAAAGGTTGCCTCCAACGCGCCACAAGAGCACATCAAAAGGCTCCAAGGCTGGGTGAAATCACCCACGCCCGGGGTGAAATCACCCACGCCCCCGGGTGAAATCCCATTCTGAAAACGTCTCTCTTGCGTCTCAGGTCAATCAATAAGCGGGTTTACGTGCGAAAGGGAGTCAGTAATGTCCTCGCAGGTTCTGGTATGCATTTTGCTTGGTTGGTACCCGAACGAAACGCAGTACTCGTAAGATTATTACGACCGAAGAATCGCTGAAACTGCCTGACCCTTCAGAGAAGGAAGAAGGAGGAATCCGTATGGGAGGTTGCAGAAGAGATCTGTTGCTTGCAGTTTTTGCCGTAGCGCTGATCTCAATAGTGGTGACTTACACCCCGGCAGCCCAAGGAGCAACCGCTTCAACGAACAGCGGCGCCGCCGCCTCGGGAGCTACCTATGTTGGGAGTGATATCTGCCAGGGGTGCCATCAAGAGCAGGCCGCGAAGTTTGCAAAGACCAAGATGGCCAAGGTGTTCGCCAGCGCCGCCCGCACGCCCGCTGAGAAACAGGGCTGCGAAGGTTGTCACGGGCCCGGCAGCAAGCATGTGGAGGCCGGCGGCGGCAAAGGGGTTGGCGGCCTGGTCAGTTTTCGCAAAGGTGCTGAAGCTGCCAAGCAGCAGACCGCAGTTTGCCAGAAGTGTCATGAGAAAGGCCAACGCCTCTACTGGGAAGGGGGACCCCACGAAGGGGCCGGGGTGACCTGCACGAATTGCCACAAAGTCATGGAAAATGTCTCCGAGAAACGCAATTTCGCGAAAGAGACGGAACTGGAGACCTGCTTTCAGTGCCACGCGCTGAAAAAGGCTCAACTGCAGCGCTCCTCCCACATGCCCGTGAGAGAAGGCAAGCTCGTCTGCACGAGCTGCCACAACCCCCACAACTCTCAGGGGCCCAGGCAGCTCAAGCAAAACACGATCAACGAGAACTGCGTTTCCTGCCACACCGAGCGGCGCGGCCCTTTCCTCTGGGAGCATCCGCCGGTGGTGGAGAACTGTGGGAACTGCCATACGCCGCACGGCTCCACGAATCCGTTCCTCTTGAAGGTCCGGGTGCCCCGGCTCTGCCAGGAGTGCCACAATTACAGCCGGCATCCTAGCCAGCCCTACGACCCCAGCGGTAGTACCGCTAATACCAGGGTCCTGGGCCGCGGTTGCGTGCAGTGCCACCCGCAGATTCACGGCTCCAACCACCCCTCGGGCAGCATGTTTCATCGCTAAGGGAATAGAGGAGAGCCATGAGACACCAAACACTGCAAATAAACCGGATCGGGAGGATGGAGACCATGACGAATCGGCGGGCAGGATGGGT
>DATEAK010000291.1:0-6001 GCA_035288405.1 bacterium
CCCTCGACGATCTCGATCGCATAGTCGCCCCGCAGCAAGGCACTGCGCCGGCGAATCCGGAAATATTCGCAAAGCTTCTGCGGTGTCAGGATCCGGAGGTTGTCCTTTGAGATGTCGTAAAGATAGACGTCAGTGCCGGCCGCCGCCCGTTTTCGCGTTTCCTCAAGACGGATCGTACAGGATTCTTTCCCCTTCACCAGGGACATGCAGTAGCTCTCTTCATTTCCCTCGGCGCGCGAGACAAGATCGCACCGCTCCGCAATGGAGGCAAAGCCCAGAATGCCGATCCCCTTCTCACCAATGACCTCAGGGATTTCCCGAATATTGGCCTTCTCCGATTCGCACAGGCTCGTTGCCACACGCTCAAGCTGCCGGCGAGACATTCCTCGGCCCCGATCCGACACTTGAAGCCACGGCCGATCTCCTTTGCGATTGCGGTAGATCCTGATTACCTCGCCCTGTCGCTCCGACTGCATGTACTCGTCAGCAGCATTGGACACAAACTCATTGAGTGCATCCCGAGGATCCGCGTAGACCTGCCCGAGATACAGGAGGTTCTTGGAAAGGTTCCGGATCTTTAAAGGAACTACTTGGATTGTGTTCATCTTTACGACCCTTGAGTTCAGAGTCATTTTATCATTGTCTTCCCGTCTTCCCCAAAACTTTCGACGATTCCTCATCCCCACTTGCCACCTTTCGCTTGTGCCCAAACGCCTCTATCTCTTTGACAATTAGAATCTTTTCGCTTATGATCCCTTTCATTGAGCCATTCGTACAATGCAAAACCCCGCTCGGGGGGCAATTCACAGATGGAAAGCGGGCATGGAAGAACGGATTGACCAACTCCTGCGTGAATTCAAGGAAGGGCTGGAGCGGACTTACGGATCTTGCCTCCGTGGTGCATACCTTTACGGATCTTACGCGCGAGGGGAAGCAGATGAGGAATCCGACGTGGACATCCTGATCGTCCTCAAGGATTTCTCGCGCTATGGGGAAGAGGTGGAACGGACTGGTCAGCTCGGATCAGACCTCTCCCTAAAACACGGAGTGAGCATCAGCCAAGTGTTCATGCGCGAGCAAGACTGGCTCCATGGAGACACGCCCTTTCTAGCCAACGTGCGAGAGGAAGCCATCCCCGCATGAAAGATGCAAGCGAAAAGCTCCTCACAAAGGCGACCCGGGCCATTCAATCCTCCCAGACATTGCTCAACAGCGGTGATCCAGAATCCGCGGTAAGTCGGGCGTACTATGCCATGTTCTACGTGGCGGAAGCCCTGCTCAGCGAGAAGGGACTGCGCTTTCGCAAGCACGGAGGGGTTCACGGGGCTTTCGGAGAGCATTTCGCCAAAACGAGTGAACTGGACCCGAAATACCATCGCTGGCTTCTGGAGGCATTCAACAAGAGGATTACCGCTGATTACGGCGTGGAGGCTGTCGTTACGCCTGAGGAAGCAGGGCGGGTGATCGAGCAGGCTCGCGAGTTCCTGCAGGAAGCCCGCCGATACCTTAGCCGCAACAAGCCCCAGGGGTCAATTTGAAGCTTGGTGGACCCGAGCAGAAAGAATTCGAACCCTGGCAGAGATACCTCTCAAAGTCGCCCTACTGGATACTGCCGACCCCACTGTTTACCAGCGGATAGCAGAAAAGCCTTGTATCTCAATCGGTTGGGAACGAACGACACCACCGTTGCTCGGTACCTGAAGGTGGATCCGAAGGCGATAGCCAAGGCAGTCCGGTGGATGGAACATCTTTCCGACCGTTAACCCAACTTCCGCAGTCCGTGGGGTCGAAATGAAGGATTTCGAGGACTTAGCCAAAAAGTCGCCACTACACGCCGGTTCCAATTCTTCGCATCCACAGAGTCAAAGGGATAGAAGAGGAGAATTAGGGAAAAAATCTTCCCGAACATGACGGAACTGCGGAAGTTAGGCTAGGAGATGGAGGCCCCGGGCTGCAAGACAGCCATCGGACGCCTTTTTCCTTGACAAGGTCAATGACCCGGTCGATACTTTATCTTGCGCAAGTAGCACATGCTAGTTTTGTATCAGATTCTTATAACCCCCCATGTTCGCGAAAGCGACCATGGGTCAAGGCCCCATCCGAAAGGATGGGGTTCTTTTTTAGGGGGTGAAAGGATGAAAAGTCCCGAGCGGGCGATGATATTCCTAGACAGCAGCAATTTCTACTACAGCCTCAAGGAGATCGGCAAATCCCTCTACGATATTGATTTTCATAAATTCTCTTCCCTGATTTTGGTGGCGAACAGAAACCTTGTGAAGTTCTTCTACTACACTGCCCCGGTCGATCGAGCCACAGTTCCCGAGATGTACAAGGCCCAGCAGTTCTTCTGGAGCCGGCTTCAAAGCAAGGGGATCACCCTTAGGCTGGGATATCTTCAAAGGAAACTCTTCAAGTGCCCGATGTGCGGAATCGAACAGAATGGGATCAAGTGCCCCCAGTGCGGGAATATCTTTGCCAGGCTCGAAGAGAAAGGAGTCGATGTCCACATTGCCACCGACATCGTGTCTTACGCGGCCTCCAATGAGTATGACATTGGCTATCTCGTCAGTTCCGATGGAGATCTTGCGGAAGCCTGCAAACGAGCAAGGAGCCTAGGAAAGCGAATTGTCTATATCTGCGTTCCCCCCATTCAGAGCATGGCTCTCACAAAGGCCTGTAATTACACAGCGAAAAAGGATCATTCGTTTTTTGATTCCTGCCGAATTTGAGCCGCCGTAAGCCCGTGAAACTTGCCACCGTGCCGCTCTTGACCTAAAGTCCTTTTTCCTCCAGGTACACTTGAGAAAGGGAAAAATGAAAACACGAAAGCTCGGAAATTCCGGATTAGAAGTCTCTCCACTCGCTTTTGGAGGAAACGTCTTCGGATGGACTGTCGATGCGCCAACGGCATTTCAGTTACTCGATGCCCTTGTCTTGTCCGGGCTTAATTTTATTGATACCGCGGATACCTACTCGACGTGGATTCCGGGTAACCAGGGCGGTGAATCCGAAACCATTCTTGGTAGATGGCTAAAGCGAAGTGGGAACCGGCAAAAGGTCGTCATCGCCACGAAGGTCGGAAAGGAAATGGGTCCGAACCAGAAAGGGCTCTCAAAACCCTATATTTTGCTTGCAGTAGAGGATTCACTGAAGCGCCTGCAGACGGATTACATCGACCTGTATCAGTCCCATACCGAAGATCCGGAGACGCCTTTGGAAGAAACTCTGGAAACCTATGCAGAATTGATCAAGCAAGGGAAGGTCAGGGCCATCGGCGCATCCAACTACAGCGCGGAACAGCTTTCTCAGGCGTTGCAGATCAGTAAACAACAAGGGTATCCCAGCTACCAAAGCCTGCAGCCTCTCTATAATCTCTGTGAGCGTGCCGACTATGAAACGAAGCTCGAACCCCTCTGCCAGGAAAAGGGGTTGGGCGTAATCTGCTACCCCTCGTTGGCCAGCGGGTTTCTCACGGGCAAGTATCGGTCGGAAAAGGACTTCTCAAAGAGCCCCCGAGGCCAGAGAGTCACAAAATACCTGAATGACCGGGGATTTCGGATCCTCCAGGCCCTGGATCAAGTCGCAAAACAGCATAATTCCAATCCCGCCAGAGTTTCCCTGGCCTGGCTGATCGCCCGCCCCAGCATCACCGCCCCGATTGCCAGCGCCACGAGCCTGGAGCAATTGAACGATCTCATCGAGGCGACAAGACTTGAATTAGACCCTTCTTCGATCGAGCTATTGAATCAAGCGAGTGCTTAATTGCCATACGGATGAGCTTGAGGACAGAGAAGTTGAGGAAGAAGTACTCCCTGTTCTAGTCCGCCGGAAATGAACTCAGGATCTGTCGACCCTGAGGCAGATCGTGGAGGTGCCGCACGATCCCTTCGACGATCTCTTCTCGTTTCATCCTCTGGTTCACCGCAATTTCACAGGATCGGCCGAGCGCCACCAGATCCCCTTTCGTGCGGAAGTTTCGCGGGCTTCTCAGGCAAGCCAGCAGATCCTCCCGAGACATTTGACGGAGATCCTCAACACCCGGCTTGCGCAAAGGTGTCTCGGGCAACCGGGTTGACTTCGGGAGTCCGGAGCGAGTCCGTTTAGGAACCTCTACCCCCAATTGGGAGAGGACTGCAGAAAGTTCAATGTCAGGTGCCGCCCGAAAGGCATGCGCCAGGCTTTCCAGCAAATCGGCCAGTTGATAGGTCTGCACTGGATTGCTCCTTCCTAAACCCTCTCAAAGAACTCCGCGGCCAGCGCGCGAAACTGTTTCCCAATTGCGCGGTGCGTGCCATTCGGAGACAGAGAAGCAGGGATCTTGCGCGCCGGGGCCTCCCCGACGTGAACACTCTCCGGAATAAAGTGACGGAAGATTTTCGGGCCGAAAAACGGGTCATCCCGAATCGAACGGATTATTTGGCGGTGCAGAGCTGCCAAGCGGGGAGGGGACTCGTATTTCAAAACCCGAACCCGGCTGAAAATCACCCCGCGCAGTTCCGGCCCTGTAAACCCGGCACCAAACGACTCCACTGCCCGGCGCATACCGGCCGTGAAGTTGTCAATCTCGCGGCGGATCAGAGTAATTCCGATGGTCGAAAGGAAATCGGGAAGCATGGGGACCACGTAGGCCTCACTGGCAAACATTCCGTTTTGCGTGATCAGATTAAAGTTAGGAGGGCAATCGCAGAGAATGTAGTCATACTCATCGGCGATCTTCCGAAGGTGAGAAGCGAGGACTGTCTGCGGTCCAAACACCCCCTGACCGGCTCCCGCAGCCCCTGCCAGGCGCAGATCCACACTGATTAGTTCCAGATGAGAAGGAAGCAAATGGAGTCCCGGAATTGCCAGCCCGCCGGCTCCGACCGTCTGCATGATGGCGTTTCGGATTTCACACGGGCGATCTCCCCCGAGGACAGAATCAAAGAGGTCCTTTAGGGAGCCCCGCTCCTGCACCCAGGAAGCCCAGTCTCCTTCCCGTACCAGGTAGAAAGTCGCGTTGGTCTGAGGGTCCAAATCCACCAAGAGAACCCGCTTGCCGTGGTGCGCTGCTAAGCTGACGGCAATCTCGACCGCGGTGGTCGTCTTGCCCACTCCGCCCTTAAAATTGATAAAGCTGACGATCTTGGCCACAGCCGGCCCTCAGGTGGTAAGAGAATCAGGGAGGTACTTTCGGGCCCGGAGGAAGATGCGGATCATTTCCTCCCCAACGGCAACCGAATCCATGCGCGGGAAATGCCACAACGCCAGTTCCTTGGCCGTAAGAAGAGTCAGATACACCATGAGCCCCTGCGATGACCGCTTGTTGGCCGCGTAGTCCGGGTGTCTCTCGTTTACGTAGATGACCCGCTGGTCCGGATCGAGCTCGCTGCGCAGGTGGCTTTTGCTGTCTTCAAAGGGTTTGGGGTACCAGGTCGGCAGGGGACGGGATCTCTGCCGGGTCGTCTGGAGTTGGGACGGATCCACGGCTTGACTCGTGGGCCTCCCTGACGGCTGCACACTACCCGCGCGGATCCCTCCGGGTACCTTGTCCATTGGATCGACGGCGGCACCCGGGCCCGGTTTCCCTTCGGGATCCTCCACCCCGGTCCGCAGGGGCATTTCGAGATCTTCCAACTCTTTGAGGACCTTTGCAAAGACCTCTCGCAGCGTGGCATAAAGGTGGCGATCGATCTTTTCCTGATGTTCCTCGGTGAGCTGGTGGAGTTCCGCCACCAGATTCGATTCGATTGCTCGAACAGCTTCCACAAAAGCTGGAAAGCGAGCCTCGTCGCGGACCACCCCTTTGCGTCCCGTTGTTTGCTCAAGGGCGGCAAAGGTGATGTCCCCCTGAATCTGGTTCATGTTCCACGGGGAGGAGCGAAACTCGTCCAGTTCGTCCAAACTGTCCAGAATCGTCGTCCCCCCTTTGCCGATGACCGCCACGTGTCTCCCCTGGGCCGGTGTCGGCCAGAGATAGAGATGGAACCGGATCTTCCCAAAGGAAGTATGACCGGCAGAAACT